>CAVKSD010000007.1:0-37239 GCA_963658905.1 Bacteroidaceae bacterium | reverse complement strand
GCTTTTACAGGATCTGTTCCCACTTTCACCTGAATGCTTCCCGATATGCTGCTGTCGCCAGAATACTCTGCTTTTACAACACCGGAACAGGTTACAGAAGAGTTGCCTGTAAAAAGATACTCGCCACCGGCAAATCCAACCGATCCGATTACTGCATCAGAGTCTTTATCATCGTTTGTCAGTGTCCACGCAATATCACCATCTTTTAGGACAACTTCTCTGTTCTGATATCTTACTTGCAGCCCGAGGTTTGAAGATTTGCCTCTGCCTACATCTTCGCTAGGCTTGGAAAATGTGATACTGTCAGGTGCCGCAATGGTAATCGTTGAAGTGCCGCACACTTTCCCAACATAATTCAAATTTACCGTAACATCGCCGCAGGTTCCGTTCGAAACGAATTTGCCCGTCTGATCGACCGTTCCGTAGTCATCATCTGCAAGGCTCCAGGTAGCGCCCTCAGGAATTGCCGCGGCATTACCTGCGCTGTCAGCTCCAACAGCTTCAAACTGCACCGTGCTGTTTGGCGTATATACGGATGCATTCGGTGTGATCGATGCTCTTGCAAATGTCCCGTCGGGAGCTGCTGTCGATACAATCAGAAGACACGAGCCCACTGAGCGTGAGCTTCCATCGGACGGATGGCTTACAGACTCTACGCTGTTTGTGCCCTCATATCTTGCACACCATTCTGCAGAGCCGCTTCCGTCTAGCATAAGTGCATCTACGCATCCTTGCGCAATCATATAATCTGCTACCTCACTCCATGTATAGCCGCAGGAAATCGGATAACTGTTTCCATAGGTACAAAAGGTAATAACATTACCTTGCTCTGTGATGCCAATCGCTGCTCTGCTGAAGCTACCGTCTACATATGCGTTGCCTCTAGATGCTACATTTTGTCCGTTCGAAACAAGCCGGCCCATTCCGCCTACAGCGTAGGCGATGTTGCTCGTGTCTGTACTCGTTGTAATGATTGCATTTCCGGACTTATCTATTGCGAAATAGTCTGTCCCGTCTGCATTTTGATACGTAACGCCATCTATCACCAGAACGTGAGATGGCTGACCTGTCCCCATATTATATGTGTCGCCAACCAAAACTCCCACAACCTTGTAATTCGGATATTTTGTCTGATCTGCATCAAAATATGCCTGCGCTTTTTGCGCCTGTTCCGGCAGGGTCATCATCTGCCATGATATATTTTCGCCATTTATAGTGGAATATCCCGCATAGCATGACACAATCTTGATTGTTTCTGTTCCACTCAGATCTATTTCTGATACAAAATCAATGTTCTGATCCGTTCCCGATGTATTGTTTGTTGTGATCTTGTGCTCCCAGGCTCCTGGGGCAAGCTGCGATTTTACATCGGATACAAAAACTCTCCCCTCGAATACCTCACTCGATCCGCCGACAGCATATCCATTTATGCAAAAGGTGCTCATCAAGGAAATTATTAAGAATGCGGAAAGAACTATCTTTTTCATTTTCTTTTTCATAAGCTAGCTTTCGACCTCCTTTTTGCCCTTAGTGAAACAGGGGCTAATCATTATAGCCCCTGCTTATCTAATTTTTATTTATATCCAGTTCATCAAATCCTTATTTTACTCTGCAAGCGTATTTGCACTGGGTAAGCGCGCTCTTAGCAACGAGCGTTCCCTCCCCATCATATACCATTACACGGGCCTTGTAGTAGTACTTCGTACCCTTTTTACCGGCAGTATTGGTATATGTTTTTCCGGTCTTCTCATATTTCGCCTTGTAGCTTGCGGATTTCTTTGTGCTTCTGTAGAATTTATATTTTACAGTATATCCTAAGTCTTCGATTGCCTTAAGATCTCCCTTTGTGAGGCTAAGAGTAACTTGGATATAGCCCTTTGCAGTCTTTTGGGAACTAGCCTTGAGCTTGAGAGCTGTCGTGAGCTCTTTAGCCTTTGCAATTTGCTCTGCAATCAGCTTGTCAGCATTTTCAGCTTCCATTACTGCATAACTTGAGAAGTGGGCGGTCTTGAAGGTGAATGTGCCGTCGGCGTTCTTCTGGCCGTTAACCTTGTGATAAGCCTTGGCATTGTCGATGTAGAGGCACTTAACTTCCTTTTCTGCCAATTTGGCACCTAGCTTGATGGTTACATCAACGCTACCGCCCTTGAAGTCGGAAACTGCGCCGTTTGCCGTTTCGAGCTTGAGATCCACTTGAACTTTATTTTCATCCTGAGCGACCGTCTCAACAGAAAGTTTAACCTCGCCGGTTGTTCCTGCAACGTTAGCGACCGCCGCTACAGCTTTCTTGTCGAGGGTAACAACTGCTGCATCGCTTTTGATTGTCACAGATGCATCGGTTTTCTCGGAGATCTGAGAAATAGCTGCTGCCGGGATAGCAACCTCGGTTTTGCTTCCTGCTGCTGTCTCGGTCAGGCCATTTGCTGTCTCCGCATCTATAACAATTGCTGTAGACTTGTTGGCGATTGCACTATCAACGATGCTGGTTGCGGTAGCTGCATTAACCGCTGCGGTGGTAGTTTTTGTGCCGTCTGCTGCTGTTGTTGATTTTGGAGTAACCTTGGTAGTTACAGTTCCTGCGGTGGTTGTTGTGCTGCTTGCAGGTACATAGCTTCCGCCAGAGCTTGAAGAGCTGCCGCCCTTATTGTCACTGTTGTCCCCGTTTCCGGATTCGTCGTCATCTCCACCGGCTTCCTCTTCGTCGTCATCTCCACCGGTTTCTTCGTTATCATCAGTGGTGCTACCGGTTTCCTCGTTATCATCTCCAACGACAGATTTAACAGAAACGTCATCACCTGTCCCTCCGTCACTTCCGTTACTTCCCGCAAACGCCGCGGTTGGCATGAAACATGCAATCATCATCACGCTCATAATAATTGCAAAAATTTTCTTCATTTTGTTCTTCCTTTCTTTTCTTAAATTTGTTTATATCATAGCTTTTGCCATAATATCGATCTTTGTGCAAAATTCGGAAGATCCCCGCTTTTAATTCACGCTCTGCGGAGATGTATTGTTTTTATTCTGCATTTTTCATAATAATAACACATTCAATATGCTGTTTCAAGCATTTCTGCGGATTTGATATTATATTTTTTGCTTTATATCGTATAGAATGTATTTATGGAGGTAGCTTTATGCGTGAGATATGTGAAATGTACGAAAAAAATTTCGGTGACAGACTGGCGTTTCTCAGAATGCAAAAGGGCGTGTCCGCAAGGGATATGAGCCTGTCCATCGGACAAAATCCTAGCTACATAAACAGCATCGAAAACAAGAAAGCCCTGCCTTCCATGAGCTCATTCTTTTTTATTTGCGAATTTTTGGGGGTATCTCCTTGCGAATTTTTCGACACACAAAATCAAAGTCCCAAGGAACTTCGTGAGCTTATAGAAATCCTGAGAAGGCTGCCCGCAAATGACATTGAATGTATCTCCTACATCGCAGGCAGGCTGCTGCCCTAGAAAGCATGTTTAGGGTAAGGTACAGAATAAAAAAGAGGGCCTCAGCCCTCAAATTTATAGTTTGGAAGGGCATATGCCCTGTTTTCTTGCTCTTCAGAGCAAATCGGTTTGCCTTTGCAAGCTAAAATGTCAGCTCCTCTGTTTCCGCAACGAGCTTGGTGAGGGCGTCCGTGTAATATTCGATAAGCTGCCGGCGGTTCGGCGCATCCCTACGAATAGTTCGGCGCAGGAGTCTCATGTAGCCCATGATTTTCGCCTTGTTTTCGACCTCCGCGATCCTCGCATCGTCCTCGGTGCCCAGGTACATGGCAAGGGCCCTTCTCCAAAATTCTCCCGCTGTTTCAAACGAAAAGCCCAGAAATCTCAGCGCCTCTTCATGGTCAGGCTCAAGAAATCCCACGAACGCGTTGAACATGGAGCCAAGCTCAAAGATCGGATGTCCCATGCAGAGAGTGTCCATGTCGATGAGCAGCGCTTCGCCGTCTCGTACCATGATATTGTTCGTATGGTAATCGCCGTGGAGCATGGTATGCTGCACTGGCACTGCTTCTACCATCCTATAGAGTTTCTCGCCTGTTTCCGCCGGCAGATGCTCCCGGCAGAATCCTGCCCAGTCGAGAGCAAGCTCTCTCATGTCCGGCATATCCCCCGGGTTCACCTCCGTAGCGTGAATCTGCTTTACCATGTCGACATAGTATTTTAGCGGCATCTCCAAATGCTCCGGATCTTTTTTTATCATCTTGGAAAGTGACGTTGCCGCAAGAAGCTCCATCACAGTGCCGTAGCTTTCGCCGATGCGCACCACGTCATAAGGAATCGCCGTGTTGATTCCAAGCACCAGTGCCTTGCGGGCAAGCTCTCTCTCCCGCTGAATCTCCGGCAATGCGTCCGCGTTGAAATAGAGCTTGATAATCGTCTCTGCGTCGTAGCGATAAACCGCGCCGTTTGCGCCCTTTCCGATCATCTCACAGCCCTCTACGGAAAGATGACGATACGCCTTTTTGACTGCAATCATCTCCGTAAAGCCCGTCATATCGAGAACCTCATAGACCTCCGGCGAAACATTGATTATCGCAAGCTCCGAATCTTCCTTTCTCAGACGCAAGAGTATGCGAAGCCCCGCACTGGAAATGTACTCGAGATTTTCCGCATCAAGCACCGTATGAAGCCCCCCATTGTCCTTTCGGATCGCCTGGATTTCCGCCTCAGCTGCGGCGGCATTGCTCGCATCGATACGCCCCTCAAGACCGATATAAAGGATTCCTCCATTCACATGTGATTTTATTTGTTCTGTCATATTTCCCATTCTCCTTTTTCAAGTTTTCTCCGATTTTTTAGTTAAATGGCGCTGCCTTATTTTGCGAAGAACTCAAGGCAGCGCTGTCTATAGTCAGGCGCCTCGTCGTATACGGCATGTCCGTAATTATCTTCGTACATATATATCTCGCAGGAAAGCGCCTGTGCAATCTCTTCTGATCCTGCCGGGCTCACAACCCTGTCGCCACGGGAACCGATAACAAGAGTCTCGCATTTGATTTTCCCAAGCTCGTCATAGCAGTTAAAATTCCTGCACGCCTCTGTCAAAATGGCAAGCCGATGAAATTCTTCTTCTGTGATTCCCATGTTCATCTTGACTAAAGCCTCGCGGTAAACTTTGAGGGTTTCTTCCGAGAAAACCCTGTCTACAAAGCTCCCGACAAGTGCGGTTTCGTCCTTTTCTTCGGCGAGCCGGTTCCATTCTCCGGCTGTTTGTATAAAGGTTTCGTTCGGTTTTGCCAGCGTTGAGCCGAGTATCATTTTGCGAACGAGCTCTGGGTAGTCGATGGCAAGATACATGGCGATCATCCCCCCTTGGGAGGCACCGAAGACATAGGCATTTTCGATGCCGAGGGCTTTCATTGCCTTTGCCGTATCCGCCGCCATTTCTCTGATTGTATATCCCGCGCCGAAATTCTTTGCACGGTCAAATAAATATACGGTATAATCCTTTGCAAAATCCTTGTAGGCATCCGCAATCATATCTTCGAGCCCCATCACGCTGTGTATGGAAAGCCCCGGTATAATAACAAAGTTCTTTTCTCCGCTGCCGAAAGTGATATAATCCATTTCCATGCCGTCTGCAATAACCGTTTTCATCTCTGCCTGCCCCCTCGCTTTTTCTACTGTTTATAGCAAATATTATAGCAAAAAACCTTGTGAATCTCAATATAATTTTATGTGGCGACCCGGCGGGACGACTTCGGCGGCTCCCCGGCTTATCGGCGGCTCCTCGGCTTAGCAGCGGCTTAAGAAATTTCCCCCCTTGCGGTCGCTGCGCCCCCTCCTGTAGGATTTTTCACAAATTTAACAAAATATTTTCTTGATTTTTTCGCTTTGCAGCCACCCGCGGGCAATTTGGCGGTGGTATTCTGTTTTTGCAAAACGAATCTTCGTGAGCCTGCTGTGAAGCTCGCCGCAGGTTCACGAAAAAATTATGGAGGATTTTGACATGGCTGAATTAACTGCTGTTCGCACGTCCGGCAAGTTCCGGCACGAGCATAAGTATGCGATAGATTATTTCAACTATATGGCTCTCAGGCAAAAGCTCTCAGTTGTCATGCAGCGGGATAAATACGCACCGGCGGACGGGAAATACCTGATTACGAGCCTATATTTTGACAACTGCTTTGACAAGGCGCTGAAAGAAAAGCTTTCCGGAGTCAGCAAGCGAGAAAAGTTTCGGCTTCGCTACTACGGCGAAAATACGAAAAATATTTTTCTCGAAAAAAAACAGAAGGTTAACGGGCTTTGCCTCAAGACTTCGGCGAAGATTTCCCACGAGGATTGCCTTGGTATTTTGAACGGGCATCACGATTTTCTGCTAGGTTCGGATTCTGAGCTTATTTCGGAGCTTGGCTTCAAGATGCAGACTCAGCTTCTCCGCCCTCGAACGGTAGTCCGCTACTATCGCGAGGCTTTCGTCTATCCTGCGGGGAACGTGCGGGTGACCTTTGACTCGGACATATCCACGGGGCTTTCGCCGGACTGGTTCTTCGAGCCGTCTCCTGCGCCTCTGGGAGATTCCGTGATGATTATGGAAGTAAAATACGACGAATTCTTGCCGGAAATCATCAGGCATATCGTCCAGCCACATTGCACAAGGCTTCAGGCCTTTTCAAAATACGCCTCATGCCGGGGAATGGCATAGATTGAAATTATTTATTATTTTAGCCTAAAGGCCTCGGCATAACTTTATTTAATAACTAAGCCGGATAAACGGCGGAACGGAGATTTTTATTATGACTTTTAATGATGTATTCAAATCGAGCTTTCTGGAAAGCGTAACGGACTTTTCAATTTTGGACACACTCCTTGGCATGGCGTGCGCCCTTGTAATCGGACTTTTTATCTTCTTTATATATAAGAAGACTTCGGCGGGAATCATGTATTCCTCGAGCTTCGGGCTGACCCTCATCGGGCTTTCCCTGGTAACTTCGCTGGTAATCATGGCGGTAACTTCCAACGTAATCCTGTCCCTGGGCATGGTCGGCGCCTTGTCCATCGTGAGATTTCGTGCGGCGATCAAAGAGCCTATCGAAATCGTGTTCCTTTTCTGGGCGCTTGCCGGCGGAATCGTAGTGGGCGCGGGGCTGATACCTCTTGCCCTTGTGGGTTCTGTCATCATCGGCGCGGTGATCTTCGTCATGGCAAGCCGCAAAACCCACGAGAATCCGTATATGCTGGTGCTGAATCTTGCTAATGAAGATGCGGAAAACGCGGCTCTTGAGGAGATAAAGGCAGCCGCTTCCAAATATGTCATCAAGGCGAAAACCGTGACTCCAAAGGGTATCGAGCTTTCCTACGAGGTTAAGCTAAAAGACGCCTCGACGGCGTTCGTAACCAAAATCGGCAGTATTTCCGGGGTTGAAAGCGCGGCTCTTGTAAGCTACAACGGCGAATATATGTCATAGGAGTAATTTCTGGGAGTGATTTTTTATGATTGATAATAAGCATATCGGCAAAATAATTATGTCGATTACGGCGCTGGCTCTGACGTGCCTACTGATTTTCATGCTGGTCTTCGGGGAAGCCGCAAAGGCTTCGGCATCGGGCATTACCATGGGTTACGAAAGTTCGCTCTTTTCCACGGATTCCATTATCGATGTAGATGTTTCCATTTCCGAGGATGATTGGGCTGACCTTTTGGAAAATGCGCTTGACGAGGAATATTATTCCTGCGACGTTACCGTAAACGGCACGAAATACAGCAATGTAGGCATCAGGGCAAAGGGAAATACCAGTCTTTCCATGGTCGCCTCCAGCGATTCCGACAGGTACAGCTTCAAAATCTGCTTCGACGAGTATGTTGACGGGCAAAGCTGCGATGGGCTTACGAAGCTGGTTCTCAACAACAATTACAGCGACGCAACCATGATGAAAGAGGCGATCTGCTACGATATGTTTGCTTTCCTTGGGGCGGACGCCAGCCTGTATAATTACGCAAAGGTTTCCATAAACGGCGAGTATTACGGAGTTTATCTGGCGCTCGAGCCTGTGGAGGAATGCTTTGCCATGAGGAATTACGGGGCTGATTATGGTGAGTTTTATAAGCCCGACAATATGGGAATGGGCGGCCCCGGCAAGATGAAGGATTGGGACGGAGATATGTCAGAGTTCTTTGGCGGCGATTCCGACGAGACGGGTAATTCGAGTGATTCAAGCAAGGAGAACGCCGCAGGCTCGGCATCAGATTCGGGCAGTTCCGGCGGCACCAGTAGCGGTAGCGAATCTGCTGGCTCCGGTGAGGCAAACAGCGGTGTCCCTGAGTTTTCGGGAGAAAAGCAGGGCGGCGATCCCCCTGAAAAACCTGATGGTGCAGACGATTCAAATGACTCCGGCAGCGACGGGAAACAGGGTGGCGAAATGCCGAGTGGCCAGCCGCCGGAAATGCCGAGCAGTTCCGATAATGCAAGTGATTCGGATAGCGGCAATGAGCAGAGCGGCAAGATGCCCAGTGGCCAGATGCCGCAAGGAGATTTTGATGCAGGCGGCGGCAAAAGCGGCAAAGGTGGCGAAATGCATGGTGGTGATGGCGGCGGTGACATGGGCTCCGGCGGCGGAGCAAATCTGAATTATGTTGACGACAGCTTAGATAGCTATGATGCAATCTGGGAAGGCAGCGTGTTTAACACCACCGACAAAGACCACAGCAGAGTCGTAAAGGCTCTGAAAAAAATCTGTGACGAAGATGTTGACACGGACACGCTGGCTAATTATATGGACGTTGACAATGTGCTCCGCTATATGGCAGTCCACACCTTCGTGGTGAACCTCGACAGCCTCTCCGGCAACATGGCGCACAACTATTATCTGTACGAGGATGATTCTAGGCTCAATATAATTCCTTGGGACTATAACCTCGCTTTCGGTGGTTTCCAGTCTCAAGGGGCAAGCGATGTAATCAATTTTCCGATCGACACGCCTTTTACCTCGGCAGTAAGCACGGAAGACAGGCAGTTCTTTATGTCGCTGCTGGAAAACGAGGAATATCTGGCGCAGTATCACGAATATTTGCAGCAGCTTGCAGAGGAATATGTAGGTGGCGGATACTTTGAAAATACTGTCTCACGCATTACATCGCAGATAGACAATTTGGTTGAAACAGACCCTACATCCTTCTATTCTTATGATGAGTATACCGCCGCCGTGGAAATGCTGAAAGAAACCGTTTTCCTCCGAGCAGAAAGCGTGCTGGGACAGCTTGACGGCAGCATCCCGTCCACAAGAGACGGGCAGGAGGAAGACTCTTCATCGCTGATCGACGCCTCCAGCATAGACCTTACGAGCATGGGCGTAATGAACGGAGGCGGCGGAGGCTCCGGCGGTGGCGGAGATGAACGCGGCGGTCCCGGCGGTGACGCAGGACAAGGCGGCGGACCGAGCGGAGATTCGAGGCAGCCGCAGGGCGGCGCGACCGGCAGTAGCTCTGAGCAGTCAGCAGGCGACGCGACTGGTAGCAGCTCCGAGCAATCAGCAAGCGACGCGCCCGGCAATTCTTCAGATCAAGGTCCAAGCGGCGCTCCTAGCGGCGGCTCAGGGCAGCCGCCTAATAGAGATTCCGGCAGTGGCTCAGAGCAGCCGCCAAGTGATGCCGCAGGCAGCACCGCTACGGATTCGGACAGCAACACAGATACAGTCTAAGACTATAGCGCAAAAGAAAAAACTTGTTCTTAACATATGTTTAGAACAAGTTTTTTCTATATGTTTGTTTAAAGCTGTTATATCTTAAACCCAGATTATCTTAAATTCCCATGGCGCTGATTCCGCAGATCACGAATCCGATCGCGGTCAGAATGATAATCCCAATGGCATAAGGAATTGTCGTCTTGATGATTGCAATGTTGGAAACTCCCGTTCCCGCTGTCGCCATGAAAACTGTATCAGCATAGAAACACAGGCTGAAACCCATCGCCACACCGCTCATAACCGCAGCAATCATCTGCACCGGCGGCACGCCGCAAGACAGCGCAATCGACATAAAAATTGGAATCGAAATCGTCATAACAACCTAGCAGCTTCCCACCGCAAAGGTCGTAAGCCCCACGAGTATAAACGCAATCAGCGGAAGAAGAAACGCCGGAACCTTTCCACCAAAGCCGTTGTTCAAAATGTCAAACATTCCTAGGTCGCGGTTTTCGCTGCTGAGAATAAAGCCAAATCCTATTACGATTGCAAGGGATGTCATGGATTTTGCGCCGTTAAAGAAATTCTCAAAAAACTCCGCAAGGCTCATAATCCTTTGCCCCACATAAAGGATAAACTGCGCAATCAGCGCCAGCACCAGCCCGTGAAGCAAGTCGTTATCGTGCAAAAGCACTCCCGCAATCAGAACAATCAGCGGAATAATCGCATTTAGCGCTGAGGAAACCTTTTCCTCGTCCACACTTCCCACATCCACCAGTTTGTCCGCTTTCTCGTCTATAAGCAGCGCCGGACCTCCGTTTTCCACACGCCGATACGCCCGCTTCATCTCCCCAACCTTTGGGAAAAGCCCAAAGATAAGCAAAAGGCAAAGTAGCAGCATCAAAAGTGGAAAGAACATATACGGAATCGACTCCACATAATCGTAAAAGCCGAGCCCATATTCCGAAATCAGCCCCACGGTAAACGCCGTCCAGCTTGTAAATGGAATGGTCATGCACAGGCAGCATGCCATCGCATGAACCTGAAAAGCCAGATGCTCTCTGGGTATGCCGCTTTTGTCGGTGATATCCCGCATGGAAAACGTAACCGTTTTTCGATTAAAAATGCAATGAAGAGGGTTGCAAATAAATATCGGAAGTCAGCTTGCGCCGTAGCCTACTCGACCCTCCGCAGGAGGCTCTCGCTCACGGCTACGCCCTTTCGGGTTCGAATCCCCACATTCGTATAAAAATTAAGAGGACACCTAAAGGTGTCCTCTTAATTTTGGTGCGGTCGAAGGGATTCGAACCCCCATGGTTTCCCACACGGACCTGAACCGTGCGCGTCTGCCAATTCCGCCACGACCGCAAATATTAAGCTGAATGTCCGTTGTGCAAAAGAAATCGCCCATCGAACATCCACTATTATACAACATCTTTTCCGCAAATGCAACGAAAAGATTTGCAAAATCTCGACAAAATCCCGCAAAATCCCGCAAAATGCAAAGAATATGCTCAAATCCCTTGCAAAATGCTCAAAAAGCACCGCCCGCGTCGGAAATCCACGCCTGTTTCTCTGCCGCTGCGCCTTTTCTTTTGCCGTCACTCCGGAAGTGTGATTTTTTTCTCCCGCAGCCTGCTATAAACGCTTCTCCTGATAAGGGCGTATATAACCGAAAACAGCGGAATGAACAGGATGATACCGAACACGCCGGAAACCTTGCCGCCCACAACCACCGCCAGCAACGTCCAAAGCGCCGGCAGCCCCACGGAGCTTCCCACAACTTTCGGATAAACAATATGCCCCTCGATTTGCTGTATGATGAAGAATATTATCACAAACCAAAACGCCTGCTTGATGTTCACAACCGCCAGCAAAAGCGCGCCGAAAACCAGCCCGATAAACGCCCCCACAAATGGAATCAGCGACATACAGCCGATTACCACCGAAATCGTCCCGGCATACGGAAATTTTCCGATGCACAGGGTCACAAAGAACATCGTCCCAAGAATTACCGCCTCAAGGCACTGCCCCGACAGGAAGTTGGCAAAAGTCTTATATGACAGGCTCGCAATGTCGCAGGCTTCGTCCGCCCAAGGCTTTTTTAGATAAGCGTAAGCAAGCTGCTTCGCCTGCTTTCCGAGTTTTTTCTTGTTCAGCAAAATATATATAGCAAAAATCAGCCCGAACAAAATATTCGCAACTACGCCGAAAACATTGGTAGCCGCCTGCCCTGCGGTGGAAAGAATTTCGCCGCCATGCTCTTTCAGCCTCGCAAGCATCGTATCCCAGTCGAGATTTTCCATCAAATTGCTTACATAACTCATGTCAAGCCCATAGCCCTCTGCAATCGCAATCCATGACTTGTAATTTGCGTTAACGATTTCCGCAATTTTCTTGCCGGACTCCACTAAATTCGGGAAAATAACGTTGCCTATAAAATACACGCACATCACAAACAGCAGCAAGGTAACTATTAGGCTCAGCGCCGTCTTTGCCTTACCCAAAAATTTCGTAGGGTGCCTGTCGTCGAGCCACTGGATTTTTCGCTCAAAAAAATTCATCGGCACGTTCAGTATAAATGCAATTATTCCCCCTGCAATAAGCGGCATAATCAATCCTATCAACGTTCCTGCCACTCCCGCCACCGCCTTTAGGTTCAGCAGCGCCACCAGCAGCGTAACCCCCAATATAACCAATATAATGCTTTCTCTAAATTTATTCTCCGGTTTGTTTTCCATCTTCCCCCCTGTGATTTCTACGTGAATTTTCTGCAATTTGTTTTCCTCTATTCTACCCTCATTTGCCCGGTTTGTAAAGCTAAATTCCCCCGTAAAAAACCCGCATGATGTTCCAGATACTTACACCCGCAAGCCCGTATTCATCAATCAAAGCAAGCCGCGCCCTCCAGCTTTTTTCGTTCTCAAACCATACGATATGCTCGCTGCCGTCCTGCGCCATGTATGTAAAAAATGGGGCCTGAGCTTCTTCGTTGTACTCCACCGCCACTCCGTAGTATTCAGCCCTTGCAAGCGCCTGATAATTTGACAGCTTTTCCGCCTTTGACTCCCCCTGCACAAAAGGAAGCTTCCAGTCGTAGCCGTAGTTGCTCATTCCCATGAGAATTTTTTGCGACGGAATCTCCGAAACCCCGTAATCAAGCACCCGCCTTACGCTGCCTATGGGCGAAACCGGCAGAGGCGGGCCGTAGGTATAGCCCCATTCGTAGGTCATAAGCAGGCAATAGTCCGCAGCCTCTCCCATTCTGGCATAATCATGCCCCTGGTACAAAAGCCCCGGCTGCTCCGCGCTTGTCTTGGGTGCAAGGGCAACGCTTGTAATATAGCCCTGTGGCGCCAGCCGCCGCCTCATTTCACCAACCAAGTTCACATAATCAGCCGCATACTCCGCGGCGATGTACTCAAAATCAAAATCCACGCCTCCCATATTCTTTTCGCGGATATTTTTCTCTATATTATCAATCAAATTTTCCCGCGCCGCCGGATTTTCGAAAACGCCTATGGCGATATTATCGTTAAAATTTCCCGCGCTATCAAGGGGCGCAAGCACCATCATCGGTCTTACTCCTGCTTTATTCGCAGCGCTCACTATGTTTTCGTCCGCAAGCCCGATAAGCTCTCCCTCCGAAGTAAATCCATAACTGAAAGCAGCCGCCCACGAAAGTCTGGGCAGCCACCACTGTAAAGTCTCATTTGAAATTGACGGATAAGCATACCCGTTTACTATATATTCAGCCATTTTCACACCTCTCTGGCACATTCTATGCCAAAGCCCGCCCGAAAATGACGCTTCTGTAAAATCCTGCGTCTTGTATGCAAGGATTGTTGTGCAAGATTGATTTTACTCGATCTCTCCCGCCTCGATATATCCGTTTTCCACCATACATTCCAGCACCTGCTGCCTGCGTTCCTCCGCCAAGGTCGGGTTCACATCCGGAGAATAAACCGACGGTGCATTGGGAACCCCTGCCAGCATCGTCGCCTCATAATCGTTCAAATCGCAAGGCATCTTGCCATAATAACCCTCCGCCGCCTCGTAGACGCTGTAATATCCGGAGCCGAAATAAATGGAATTTACATAAAGCTCAAAAATTTTTTTCTTGTCGCAAAGCTTTTCTATATCCCGCGCCACGAAGACCTCCGCAACCTTGCGGGTAAACTTTTTCTCCTGTGTAAAATACATATTCTTGGCAAGCTGCTGGGTTATGGTGCTTCCTCCCTCGATAAGGCTCCCCGCCTCGATATTGTGCCACATCGCCCTGCCCGTTGCCAAAATGTCAAAGCCGTGATGCCGGAAGAACCTACGGTCCTCCGCCGCAATCACCGCGTCGATATAGCATTGAGTCAGCTCGTCATAATTTGTAAAATGTTCTTTCCCCTGTATTTCGCTGATCTTTTCGCTGAGAGGGCATTCTGAAATCGCGTCCCTGTACATCTCGTAGCCGCTTACCAAAACCACCGCCGCCGCAATCGCCGCCACAAGCAAAATCAGCAAAATCAACTTTCTCAATCCTTTTCTCAGCATTCTGCGTCCCCCTTTGCTTACATTGTAGCATAAAATTTCCGAAGCAAAAACACTCTTTCCTTACAAAAATAGCCCGAAGCCTTACACTTTCGTAAGTTTCGAGCTTTTTGCGTGGTTTTCGCCACAAGCACAAGTAAATTACCCCAATATTGACACTCCCAGCGGCAGCAAAAATGGCACCGCAAGAGTTGTAATCGTGCCGCTTATAAGGGCAACAAGGCTAAGCTGCGGGCCAACTGCCCGGCTCACCGGAATCAGCATGGTGTCCATGCAGCCCCCTGCCCCGGAGGCAATAGCACTGCCCTTGCTGATTTTCGTAAGCAGTGGCAACAGCGCAATCGTGAACACATCCCGCGACACGTTTACTATAAATCCGTACACTCCCGCTTCTATCCCGTAGGCTTCCGTGAGAAATGCCCCGGTGAGGCTGTAATATCCCATTCCGCTTGCGGAAAGCACCGACCATTTCAGCGGCACTCCCAGCAGAAGTCCGCCGAGAAATCCGCCCAGCAAGCACCCGATAAATATGGACAGGGGCAAAAACAAAATCCTCAGCCCCAGCTTCTTTATATACACGAATACGCTTTTGTTGGAAGCCAGCATCACTCCCGCTCCCGTATACAGAAAAATCAGCGAAACCGTCAGCGCCGTGTCCAGCCAAGGATTTTCTCCCTTAGGTACGAAAAAATATCCCGCTACGATTCCTGCCGCTATAAAAGCAGGCATTGCAATCAGCAGTGTCGGAAACGCCTTTTCCACCGTAGATTCGGGATTCGACTCCGGCTCCGCCTCAGCGGAAAAGCTCTCCGAGTTCCCCGAAACTGCCCCCTCCGGAGTGCCCGAAATTTCAGAAACCGTCGCAGACTCCGGCAAATTTTCTTCCGCTCGCTCTGCCGCAAGCTGCAAACGGATTTTTTCCAGCGGCATAACGGTTTTTTCGCAGATCAGCGTAAGCCCCACGCCGCACCAAATCGCCGCAAGGGAAATCAGGAGGCATTTGATTCCGATGCTTCCCAGATTTTGCATTACCGTGTCCGACAGCCCGATATTCAGTCCGATAACCGCCATAAGCGCAAAGAGGGCGATATTCATCATAACATCCGAGGCTCTCAGTGCCTTTTCCGGCAAGCCCCGCCAGTTGATAAGCGCCCCCAGCGTGATACAGATAAAAGGTATGTACAGAAACATTTCTATCCTTTATTGTTATTATTTTATTCTTTGATAGTTCCGTCCGCATTAAATACCGGAAGTTTTCCCAGGCAGATAATGTCTTCTCTGTCCGCCGCGTCCCCCTCCGCCAGCACAGCCATCTTTCCGATGATGTTTCCTCCGGCTCTCGTAACGAGGTTTTCAATGGCTCTGAGGGATTCTCCTGTACTGATCACGTCGTCGACTATCAGCACTCTCCTGCCCTTGATCAAATCAATTTCTCTCTGACCGATGCAAAGGGTCTGGGTGAAGTTCGTGGTTATGGAGTCAACCTCCGTGGTGAGCAAGTTGTCCATGTAAACCTTTGGCGCCTTGCGGGCAATAACATATTCGTTTGCCCCCGCCTGACGAGCCATTTCGTGAATAAGTGGAATGCTCTTTGCTTCCGCCGTAACCATGATGTCAAATTCCGGCGCTCTTTTCAGCAGTTCTCCCGCCGCCGCTACGGTCACCTCAACATCTCCGAACAATATAAATGCCGCAATATACAAATCGTCGTTTACCTTACATAAAGGCAGCTGCCTCTTGCAACCCGCTATTGTCATTTCGTAAAACATATCCGCCTTCCTTTCCGTGTTTCCACCCTCTCATTATACTCTCCCCAGAAGCAAATTTCAACAGAAAACAAGCGCCCCATCCGAGACGCCCGCTTTCTTTGGTAATATATTATTCTGCAAAGAGAATATCTATTTTGTATGCCCCAGCTACCGGTCTTCGCGGAAGTAGTTTAGGCCCAGGCTCTGCGGAGGCTGATCCTCTCTCCTCTGTCTCATGGAAACTATTACAAGCACCACCGCCGTTACGATATATGGCACCACCTTGTAGATCTGCGTCGGCAGGAACGGGATCGGAAGTCTCAGATAAAGAATCAAAAGTCCTCCGAAAAGGATCGAGCCCCAGAGCGCATTGAGCGGCTTCCAGAGGCAGAAGATTACCAGCGCTACCGCAACCCAGCCTTCGCCCGAAAGTCCGGTATGGTTCCAAACGCTGCCTGCGATCGTCATGGTATATACCATGCCGCCTACCGCGGAAATTCCGCCGCCTATTGTAGTTGCAAGATATCTGTATTTTGTAACGTTGATTCCCGCAGCATCCGCCGTGGCAGGGGATTCTCCCACTGCGCAAAGATTAAGCCCCGCCCTTGTTTTGCTCATAAAATATGCCATCGCAATCGCCATAGCAAATCCGAGATAAACAAAGAAGTTATAGCTGAAAAGCACCGGCCCCAGCACCGGAATATCCTGCAAGAACTGCGGGAGCACCGGACTGGCAAAAGCATCCTTGAGGGCGTTGCTTACCGTTACGTTTCCGCCGACTTTGAGCCTCATAAGTTCCCCTACGAACTGCCCGACGCCGGTTCCGAATATGGTCAGCGCAAGACCCGTAACATTTTGATTCGCCCGCAGTGTTATTGTCAGAAAGCTGAAAATCAGCGAGCCGATCACACCTGCGATAAATGAAGTCAAAAGGGCGATGACAACCGCAACGGCGCCCACCGCACTGTCTCCTGCGATTTGCCCGTAAACAAATGCTCCGCAAAGTCCAAAAGCTCCGCCCATGAACATAAGTCCCTCAACTCCGAGGTTGAGATTTCCTGATTTCTCCGTCAGAATTTCTCCGGAAGTACCGAACAAAAGCGGCGTGCCGTTCAAAACGGCGGCTTTGATCAAGCCGATAAGGTTAAAGTCCATTAGCACACCTCCTTCTCGTGGCGACCACGAATAATCAATTTATAGTTTATGAAAAATTCACAAGCCAGCATACAAAGGAGTATTATGCCCGTGATAATGTCCGAAATTGAAGCCGGAACCTTGAGACTCGTCTGGAGTCCGCTGGCTCCCTTGTCGAGTACCGCCAGCAAAAGTGAAATTGCGATCATAGCAAATGGGTTGAACTGTGCAAGCCATGCCACAACGATGGCGGTAAATCCAACGCCCCCTGCAACGTCAGCGTACAGGGTCATATTTGCACCGGAGCATACCATAAAGCCCACCAGTCCGCAAATTGCGCCGGAAAGGCAAGCGGTTCTCAAGGTCACCTTGGTAACATTCATTCCTGCGTATCTTGCGGTGTTTTCCGATTCACCCAGAACGGCTATTTCGTAGCCGTGTTTGGTATAGTTCATATATACAAACATAAATGCGGTCAAAATCAAAACGATGATCCAGCCGCAGTGGATGCCGAAAACTTTCGGAAGCACAGCCTGCTGATCGAACAGCGGGATGATCTGGGAGCCGGGTTTTCCCTCCCAAGGTCCCCCCTGGAGCCATCCGACAATTCCTATGGCTATGTAGTTCATCATCAGCGTAAACAGGGTTTCGTTGGTACCCCAGCGGGCTTTGAACGCTGCCGGTATCCCCGCCCATATTGCTCCGAATATCATGGCGAAAATCCCCATGAGAAGAAGTAATATCGGTGACGGAATGGACTTGGCGTAGTTCAAGGCGAAAAAGCTCGCCGCCACAGCACCCATGGTGATCTGACCCTCGCCGCCGATGTTCCAAAATCTCATGGCAAAGCAAGGCGCAAGGGCAAGGGCCGTTCCAAGAAGCGGAACTGCGATTTTTACCACCTGCTTCAGTCCCGTAGTCTTTCCCACAGAGCTTGCCAGTATCGTGCCGTAAGCAGTAAATGGATTTGCTCCTGCGATGAGGAAAATCAAACCGCCCAGGATAACGGCAATGGCAAAAGCAGCTATACGAATCATCCATATTTTCGCCTTTGGCATATCCTCTCTCTTTGTGAGTCTTATCAAAGGAGTTTTCTCGTTCATTTAGTTTTCCTCCTTTCCGCCAAGGCTTGTCATAAGCATTCCCACTTCTTCTTTGGTAGTGGTTCTTGCGTCAACGATTCCTGATACCTTGCCGTCGCAAAGCACCAGAATTTTATCGCAAAGTTCCAGCAGCACGTCAAGGTCTTCGCCTACAAAGATTACGGCGACGCCTTTCATCTTCTGCTCTGTCATCAAATTATATATGGTATATGAAGTGTTGATATCCAGCCCTCTGACGGCGTAAGCGCTCATCAGCACAGATGGCGCCGAGGCGATTTCGCGCCCGACGAGGACTTTCTGCACGTTTCCTCCGGAAAGTTTGCGAACCGGATAGTCGATTCCCGGAGTTTTAACTTGCAGGTTTTCCAAAACATCTGCCGCCAGCTTTTCCGGAGCCTTTCTGTCTACGAAAATGCCCTTGCCCTTATTCCAGGAACGGAGCATCATGTTGCCTGTCATACCCATGCCCCCTACAAGCCCCATGCCGAGTCTATCCTCCGGCACGAAGGCAAGAGCAACACCCGCGTCTTTGATCTCCATTGGGGTTTTTCCTACAAGCTCCTCCGGAGTTTTTCCCTCCGGCGAGTAAATAATTGAGCCGTGGGTGGCGTGGCGCAGTCCTGCGATCGCTTCTAAAAGTTCCTTCTGACCGCTTCCTGCGATTCCGGCAATTCCGAGGATTTCGCCGCCGTAGGCTATGAAGCCCACATTGTCCAGCTTCGTCAGTCCCTCGCTGTCCCGGCAGGTAAGCCCCGCGATGGTAAGCCTCGGCTGCGGATTTACCGGCTCAGGTCTGTCAATATTCAGAGACACCTTATGCCCTACCATCATTTCCGTAAGCTCGTTTTCGCTTGTTTCCGCCGTTCTTACTGTGGCGATATGCTCACCCTTTCTCAAAACAGCCACAACGTCCGAAATTTCCATTACCTCGTTGAGCTTGTGGGTGATGATTATGATTGACTTTCCGTCGTCCCGCATCGCCCTAAGCACTGCGAAAAGCTTTCTGGTTTCCTGAGGCGTAAGCACCGCCGTAGGCTCGTCTAAAATTAGCATATCCGCGCCTCTATACAGCACTTTTATGATCTCTACAGTCTGCTTTTCTGAAACGGACATTTCGTATATTTTTTTATCGGGATCGATCTCGAACCCGTATTTTTCACTGATTTCTCTTACTTTTGCGGAAACCGCCTTTCGGTCGAGTTTCCCTTTTTCATCTAACCCAAGCACGATGTTTTCTGCCGCCGTAAAGACGTCAACCAGCTTGAAGTGCTGATGAATCATTCCTATTTTGCTTGCAAAAGCGTCCTTTGGCGATGAAATTGTCACGGGTTTTCCGTCGATAAAAATTTGCCCCTCGTCCGGGAAATAGATTCCGGCGAGCATGTTCATAAGGGTGGTCTTTCCGGAGCCGTTTTCTCCCAAAAGCGCCATGATTACGCCTTTGTCGAGGTAAAGGTCAACGGCGTTGTTTGCCACATTGCTGCCGAAGCGCTTTGTTATTCCTCTAAATTCTACTGCATGAATTCTTTCCATTATGTGTTTCTTTCCTTAATTTAATATATTACCAAATTTATTTTTCTTTTCGTCTGAATCTTCAAAAGCCAAAAGAGGACTTGAAAGTCCCCTTTTAGGCTCATATTTAATTAAAATGAATGTTCCATTTTAGTATTCCTCGTTGATCAACTCGATTCCGTCGATTCTCAGGTCGAAGTTCGGAGCCGATTTGTAGTAGGATTCGTGGTAGTAACCGTCGAAGATCGCATTGTAGTCTTCTTCGCCCTGGAAGTCGCCGTCCATATCTACAAGACCCTCGGTTGCTGTCTTACCTCCAACTGTGAACTTGCTTGTGTCGAATACCTGAAGTGAACCGTCAGCAAGAGCAGCCTCAACTTCTGCAAGCTTGTCCGCAGTTCCCTCTGCCGCAACGTTTTCGTTCAGAGTCGTAAGAGCTACGTCTCCGTCCTTATAGCCGTGCTGCTTGTAGTCCTGATCAACTGTTCCGCCGCTTACGATGGTTTCGATTACATATACGAAGTAGTTTGTCCAGTCAATTCTGGAGGAAATGATGGAAGCTTCCGGAGCAACGTCTGTCATGTCAAGGTTGTAACCTACATGGTACACGCCGTTAGACTGAGCGGTGGTTGCCGGAGTTGTGGAGTCGGAGTGCTGAGAAATAAGCACTGCGCCTCTGTCGATCAAGTCCTGAGCAGTTGCTGCTTCCATGGTCGGATCTCCCCATGAGCCGATAAACTCAACCTTCATTGTTACGCTCGGGCAAACGCTCTTTGCGCCAAGGTAGAATGCCGTATATCCGGAGATAACCTCTGCGAATGTGTAAGCGCCTACATAACCGATAACAGCTTCGTCCTCTTTGATGTCTCCGCTGTCAATCATCTCCTGAAGCTTCATGCCTGCTGCAACGCCTGCAAGGTAACGACCCTCATAAACGCTCGGGAAAGCGTTTACGGTGTTGTCAAGGGCATCTCTCTGAGAAGCCTCGTTTGTAAGGGACGCAAAAATGGTATCCGGATAATCAGCAGCAACCGTAAGCATTGCCGGCTCCATGCCGTAGGAGTTGTTGAATACTGCGATGCAGCCCATCTCAGCAAGTTCGCTGTTGTCCGTTGCAACCGGGTCGCCCTCCGGATGGTTGTATGTGTAAGTCCATTCGATGTTGATTCCTTTTTCCGCAAGGATTTCTTTCGCTGCGTCTGCTGCGTTATAGAAGTTTCTGTCGTATGCGGCATTTTCGTCTCCGATACATACCATGCCGACTTTGTAAACCTCATCGCTTGTTGTGCTTTCGCTGTCTCCGCAAGCTGCAAGCGAGAAAATCATTACCATTACGAGTAATACGCTTAAAACTTTTTTCATCTTCGGTCTGTCTCCTTTTAATTCTTTTTAAATTCTTTCTCTTTTCGATTTGGAAATCTTCTCTCCTATCGCAAATATCGCAAAATTTCCTTTTGTAGCTAAATTATAGTCCTGTAAAAATCGTAAAACAAGAGAAACTCCGAATATTTCTTTACTTTTCCCCTGATAAAAAAATCAATGTTCGGCATATACCGAACATTGTTTCGATTTTTGTCTTTTTTAGTTCGTGTGATTATGCAAATACGATATTGCCGTTTTCGAGGTGGGAAACAGACGCCAAAGTTTCCACTCTGTAGCCCCGTTCTTCCAGCTTCCCTTTGCCGCCCTGAAAATCCTTGCTGATTACGATTCCTACGCCCGCAACTTTCGCTCCTGCATCTTCAATTATCTTGCAAAGTGCAAGGGATGCCTCACCGTGAGCCAGAAAGTCGTCGATGATAAGCACATTTTCTCCGGCTTCGATGTGTCTTTTTGAAACTCTGAGCAGATTGTTCGTTTGCTTTGTAAAGGAAAACGCCTCCGCGGTGTAGCAATCATCTGTCATGGTGCTTGGCGCCGCCTTTTTTGCGAAAACCACCGGAGCAAAGTCAAAATATCTCGCCGCAGACACCGCAATGGCAATGCCGCTTGCCTCTACCGTGAGGATTTTGTCCACCTTGACCCCCGCAAAACGTCTGCCGAATTCCGCTCCGATCTCGTCCATAAACTTTGAATCGATTTTGTGATTGATAAAGCCGTCTACGTTGATTCTGTCCGAGCCAAGCGCCACGCCCTCTTTTCTTATTCTTTCTTTAAGTGCTTCCATTTATGTTCCTCTGTGTTCCTTGTTTTCTTGGTTTTTCTATTCTGCCGGTTCTTCGCAGGTTTTCATGGCTTCTAGCGTTTCGGAAAGCAGACGGTCAAGCTCCCAGTCCAGCATTTCCGCGCCCCGCTTTATGACCTCTCTATCGCAGCCTGCCGCAAAGTGCTTGTCCTTAAATTTTTTCTTCAGAGATTTCAGTTCCATGTCCTGCACGCTCTTTGAGGGACGCATAAGAGCAGCCGCACCGATAAGCCCCGTCAGCTCGTCACAGGCAAAAAGCACCTTTTCCATTTCGTGCTGCGGCTCCACATCTACGCAAAGTCCGTAGCCGTGAGAAACGATAGCATGGATCATGTCTTCTTCTATGCCGGCTTCTCTCAGAAGCTCCGGAGCCTTTTTACAATGCTCCTCCGGCCACATTTCAAAGTCAATATCGTGCAAAAGTCCCACTATCGCCCAAAATTCTTCTTCATCGCCGTAGCCAAGCGCTTTTGCGAAATATCGCATTGTGCCTTCCACCATTCTTCCGTGGTGCAGGTGAAAATCTTCCTTATTGTATTTCTTTAAAAGTTCGTAAGCTTCGTCTCTTGTTATCATCTTCTTTTTCCTCCCTTATCAATCCTGTGTCTTAAGTCTGTTTTCTTTTCTTTCTTCCTTTGACGGAAGCTGGGCTATGATTACCGCTGCAAATATAACCGCGCATCCGATAAGCTCTCTCGGCGACATGGATTCGTGCAGTATGATTGCCCCGGAAATAACCGCAAATACGGATTCAAGGCTCATTAGAAGCGAGGCAACCGTCGGCTCCGCGTCCTTTTGTGCCACTATTTGCAGGGTGTAGCCCACGCCACTGGAAAGCACGCCGGCATACAGAATCGGCAGCCAGCAGTCCAAAATCGCCTCCATTTTCGGCTCCTCAAATACGAACATCCCGATGATTCCGATAGTTCCTGCCACCAGGAACTGAATGCAGGACATTTTTACGCCGTCAACCTTAGGGGCGAAATAGTCGATAACCAAAATATGTACGGAGAATCCAACCGCGCAAAGCAGCACCAGCGTATCCCCGAACTGTAATTTAAATGAGCTGTCTGTCATGCAAAGAAGATAAAGCCCCGTTGCTCCCATCAAAACGCAAAGCCAAATAATCGGTCTTACTTTTTTTCGGAGTACCAACGAAAAAATCGGAACCATGACTACATACAGCGTCGTAATAAATCCCGCTTTGCCTGCGGTAGTGTAGCTTACGCCGTATTGCTGAAGCGTAGACGCCACAAAAAGTGCAAGGCCGCAGCAGATTCCGCCGATGATGAGAAGCCTCTTTTCGGCAGCCGCTTCTTCGGGACTTTTTTCGGTTTCCGCCTTTTGCTTTCCTCCGTTCATCACCAAAATAACCGGAATAAGCGCAAGGCCGCCTATAAATGTACGGATTCCCCCGTATGTAAGTGGCCCGATGTAGTCCATGCCGCTTTTTTGCGCCACGAATGCCGAACCCCAAATCGCCGCCGTTATCAGCAGCAGGATATTGCTTCGCATTTTTTTGCTCATAATATCTTTTTCCTTTTCTTCAAAATTTCCATCACATTTTTTCATGATTTCTGAGTTCTTTTCCGTATTTATATTATACACTTGAACGATGAGTTGTAAAGCGTCAACTTCGTTTTTTTGCTTCGGTTTTTTTGCTTCTTCTCATCGTAAAAAAATTGTGATAAAGGCGGAATCATTGAGCGCAAAAAAACGAATATGCGAGGCGCAAAATCTGCGTCCGCATATCCGTTTTCGCAATTAAATGTATTTCCTATATTTTTCTAGGACGAAGGTTATGTCCGCCGCGCCCGAACGAGCCCGAATTTGTGCTTGAAAGGAGGACAGTTATGGGTTATACTTTCCTTAAATAGCAAAACTCGTCTCGCCCCTGGGCAGACAATTTGTTATTGTTGCTCGGCGCCGCCAATTTCTCAGGTTTGCAGGCGTCGGGCGTTTTTTATAATATCCGTTTCCGGTTATTAACGATATGTTTATATGTTTTTATGAGATCGCGCCTTTTCCGCGCCGATAAACAAGGGCGTCCCGAAGCTTCAGCGGGTCGAGGTTTTGTTTCTTTTCTATCAGCTCGAACTGCTGACCCGGCTGCATAAAAGGCTTGATAACGTCTGCCAGCATCGGGAACAGGCTCAGTTTGCTGCCATAAAAGTCCACCGCAAACATAAGGTGCGGAATCATCTCGCTTTCCCCCTGCGCCAGCAATATCCACGCCGCGTTTACGCCGATCTGGGAGCCGAAAAACTCTATAACCGCCT
Source organism: Bacteroidaceae bacterium (assembly GCA_963658905.1). Classification (GTDB taxonomy): domain Bacteria; phylum Bacillota; class Clostridia; order Peptostreptococcales; family Anaerovoracaceae; genus CAG-238. The sequence goes on along the minus strand of CAVKSD010000007.1, from coordinate 13,113 downwards.
CTCTCAGTCCTTTTGGCAGATTCTTTGCCGGGCAGAGGACGGTCTTTCCCTCGTGGTCGTGCCTCGCCACGGTCATGCCTTTCGTCTCGGAATCGTATTCTGCCATCGCCTGTCTGTTCATCAGAATATTTCTGCCAAAAGGCTCGATTACAATGCCGCAGATATCATCGGGCAAATCGATGAAAATGTTTCTGAGTTTCGGGAAAGCAAATTCCACAAGTTCCCTTTCCGGAAAGTCCCCGATGCTGGAGCTTCTCGAAAAGAACGCCGGCACAAACTGCTGACCTTCGCCGTTTATCAGCATTCGCAGCACAATTTCACCCTCCCTGTTTTCCGCGCAGGGAATGAACAGGCTAAGCCCCTGAAGCGCCCGATAAAATGTTCTCTTGTTGTGTTCCGTCTTTTCCATAGTTATATCATCTCTCTTTTTTGTTTTATTCGTAAATACAATACGCCGGATAAATGTCCCCCACATAGACCCAGACGTTTTCGCCCATCTCGATGTGTTTGTCAAAGGTCATGTCCGGCACAAAAAGTCTCAGGGCTGTTCGTTTTGTACCTTTCAGCACGATTCCCTCAGCAGTGGGATTTTCGCGGAACGCCGCGATTTTTTCTCCTAATTTTTCGATGCCCGTCTCTTTTCCGAAATTGTCGGCAAACTGCTCGATTGTGGTGTAAACCACGTTATCGGGATTTTCAAACCATGTTACTCTCATTTTTTTCCTCCGTAAATTTTATATAATAAAAAAACCGTAGCTCAACTGAAATACATCAATTAAGCTACAGTCCGTTTGCACTGCGCTCTTCTTGTGCCGGCGTTCGTCCGACGCAGGCAAAGTTCTAAACCTATGCATGTCTCCTGACTCAGCTATCAACACCTCGCTTGCCTTCCCAACGAAAACGAAAATCCTGTTCGTCAGTGGCGTCCAAAGCGAAGCTCCCTCAATACAGTGGCGGGACCGCGCAGGACTCTAACCTGCTTCCATCTTAGCTCCATTCCCAAAGCCCGTACCTGACGCAACTTCGCGGATGAAGAACATAAGTATTGTTAAATTTTCTCTCAACACGGATATTCTATCACGGCTTTTTATGAATTTCAATAGGTATTTCAGAAATATTTTTGCATTCCCGCGGTGTACGCTTTTTTTTCGGCGGGGGTTGTGATAGAATGTATCTGTTAAAATTACAAAAACAGGGGATTTTATGAAAGAAAAACTTTTTATCGCCACATTTTCAAAGGACGCGGTAAGTCTTGCAAAGGAATTCGGCGTGGGGCTTGAGATAAACCACACCTGCATTTCTCAGGCACTTGACGAGTGTAATCGTGAAAAGCTTCTGGAAAGCATCAGAAAGGATGCCAAGCTTGCCGATATCAAGAACCCTTCCGGACTTTTTCTCCACGGGCCTTTTACGGAAATTCACCCCTCTGCCATCGATCATCGGGCGCGGGAGTTTGCCATGAAGCGGCTGAACGAGGCTTACGAGGTTGCTTCGGCGCTGGGGATAAATCGCATGGTGGTTCACACGGGCTGGCTTCCTTTTATCTATTTTAAGGAGTGGTACGTGAAAAAGGGCGCGGAGTTTTGGGGAAATTTTATGCGGGACAAGCCCTCGGATTTTTCCATTTACATAGAAAATGTGCTTGAGGGCGAACCTTATATGCTGCTGGATTTGATGAAAAACATCAAAAATCCGGCGATAAAACTCTGTATTGACGTGGGACATGCCAACGCCATGGCTTCTGCGGAAACTCCGGTCACAAAATGGATCGAGATTTTGGCGCCATATATCGGGCATTTTCATCTGCACAACAACGACGGCACCGGCGACAGCCACAGCGCTTTTGAGGAGGGCAACATGGACATGAAAGAGGTTCTCGGACAAATTTCGGACTTTTGCGCTCCGGAAACTACCCTTACCATAGAGGCTCGCGAGGCCCGCTCGTGCCTTGAATGGCTTGTTCATAACGAATATATATAATATAAATACAAACTGAAAGGAATTTGGAATTATGAATAGCGAAATCGAAAAAATACTATCCGAAATCGAAAAAACAGGCGACCTCTCGGCGGAGGCTGTTTCCGAAGCAGAGGCGCGGCAGGAGGTTCTGGCAAAACCCACGGGAGCGCTGGGAAAGCTTGAGGATATCTCTATTAAGCTGGCAGGCATCACGGGTAAGGCTTTCGGAAACGACGTATCGAGGGCTGCTATCGTAGTCATGAGCGCGGATAACGGCGTTGTGGAGGAGGGTGTGGCTTCTGCACCCCAGTCGGTTACTTTGTCTCAGACCATAAACTTTACCCGCCACTTCACCGGCGTAAGCTCGCTGGCGCAGTATTTCGGAATTGACCTTTTGGTGTGCGACATGGGCGTAAAAATGGATATTCCCCCGGAGCTTTACACGGACAAGATGGAATTTATCTCAGGCAGTGAAAAGGCTCACGGAAAATTCGCCGGCAAGATCGTGAATCGCTCGTTGGGACGAGGTACCGCAAACCTTGCAAAAGGTCCCGCAATGACCATGGAGCAGTGTGAAAAGGCGTTTCTCACAGGAATCGAAGCGGCAGAGGCAATCAAAAATTCAGGCTTCCAAATCTTCGGAGTGGGGGAAATGGGAATAGGAAATACCACCACCAGCGCCTGCGTGCTTTCGGCTCTGACGGGAGCCTCTGCGGAAACCGTTGTTGGCAGGGGCGGCGGTCTTAACGACGCAGGCCTTGCAAAGAAAGTAAAGATTGTAGAAGACGCCGTTTCAAGGCTTCAAGGTGCGTCGGCATTTGAAATTCTCGCCTCGGTAGGGGGCTTTGATATAAGCGCCATGGCGGGGGCTTTTGCAGGCGCGGCGTACTACCGACTGCCTGTGGTAATCGACGGTTACATCTCCGCGGTTGCTGCTCTTGCGGCATCTCGGATCGCCCCTAAGAGCGTGAACTTTATGTTCGGCTCCCATCAAAGCCTCGAACCGGGATATTTGATCGCCGTGAATGAGCTTGGCATCGCACCGCTTTTCAATTTGAATATGCGGCTGGGGGAGGGCAGTGGCTGCCCGATCAGTTTCAAGATCATCGAAGCCGCGGCGGCGGCGATGAACGGCATGGCCACCTTTGCCGAGGGTTCCATCGACGCAGATTATCTCGACGAGCGCAAGAAAGGAAATTTCTTTTAATGAATATTTTTATCAGCGGAGGCTGCAAGAACGGCAAGTCTTATCACGCCCAGGAACTTGCCCGGAGCATGGTGCAGGAATCTGGTCTGCCGCTATATTATCTTGCGACGATGATTCCACGGGACGAGGAAGATTTGGCGCGAATCCAAAGGCATTTGGCGGAGCGTGAGGGCTGGGGTTTTGAAACCATCGAGCAGGGTCTTCACATTTGCGATGCTCTCGACTCCCAAACGGTTTCCGGCAGCAAGGTGGATCCCCACGGCGTATTTCTTTTAGACAGCGTAACGGCGCTTTTGTCAAACGAGATGTTTCGAGAGGACGGACGCGTTGATTTCGGCGCGCCGGAGAGGCTTGCGATCGAGCTTGAGCGCTTTGCTCTTGCAACGGGAAATTCCGTTTTCGTTTCGGATTATATCTACTCGGACAGCTTTGCTTTCGACGATTTTACGGAGCCGTACAGAAGGGGCCTAGCCCTGCTCGACCGGACTCTCGCACGGGTCTGCGATAGGGTCATCGAGGTGGCTTACGGCTTCAAATATCAATACAAATAGAAATATTAAACTGATTTTGGAAAGGAGACTGCCGCATTCTCGCGGTCAGGAGAAAATATATGAAATACTTTACCGGTTTTATGATGGCTTGGGGCAATTTTTGTTCGCTGCCCTGCCCATCAAAACGCTGGAATCAAAATTATCAAAGTCTCATGCTGGGCTTCTTGCCGCCGGTGGGGCTGATTATCGGAATTATTTGGGCGGCGGTTTATTTCGCCCTGGTCTACTTCGGCTTTCCATTCTTTGTGGTAAGCTTTTTGATAACCCTCTTGCCCTTTGCGCTGTGCGGGTTCATGCACATGGACGGCTTTATGGACTGCTGCGACGCCATTATGTCTCGGCGGCCCCTTGAGGAAAGGCAAAGAATACTCAAAGACAGCAATACCGGAGCCTTTGCGGTGGTAAGCATGATTTTCTTTGTGCTGGGATATTTTTGTTTTCTTTCCACTGCGGTGACTACCGGGGTTGATTTTGTCAATATGGTGATGATTACGGTTATGAGCCGCTCCGTTTCGGGGCTGCACGTACTCATCGCAAAGCCTATGGCACAGAGCCAGTACGCAAGGATGAAAGAAGAAGCAGCCGAGGCAGATCCGGAGAAGGCTGCCGGAGTTGTTGAGGATGTGATTGCGCCCGCAGCGGAGAGCTCCGAGGCGGCTGCCATAGAAGAGGATAAGATAGTGTCCGACGGAATTGAGCCCTCGATCGATACGGCAGCGATTGAAACAGCGTCGGTCGAAGCGGTCGCTGAGAGTGTAGGTGCGACCTCGGATGGCGTGAGAGCAGAATCAGCCTCAGATGAAAAAACGAGCGCGAAGGCCGGAATTTTGCTTCTGCTTGTACTTCTGCTCATAATCACGGCGGCGGCGTTTTTCTGCTCAAGTCTGCGCATTGCGACTCTTATCGTCTGCGGATTTACGGCGCTAGGGAGCCTCGTTTCCATTCAATATGCGAAGAAAAATCTCGGCGGCATGAGCGGCGATATCGCAGGCTACGGAATACTTTGGGGTGAACTTATGGGCGTGTTTGCGCTGGTGCTTTGCTAAAATGGAGGTGCAAATATGATTTTGATTTTCGGAGGTGCGTATCAAGGCAAACTTGAATATGCCAAAGAGCATTGGAATTTCAGCGATGAGGATGTCTTTTTCTGCGACGAATCCCTCACCATCGACCTGTCAAAAAAGGTAATCTGCGGGCTGGAAAAATTCGTTTACGCCTGCGTTTTAGAGGGTACGGAGGCGAAAGACGTGCTGAAAAGCTGCGATGATGAAAATCCGCTTAGGGAAAAGATTTGGATCGTGGACGACATTTCCCAGGGGGTTGTGCCTATTGACCCAGACAGGCGTGCTTGGCGGGAAAGCGTAGGCAGAACGCTGCTTTGGCTGGGAAAGGAATCAGACGAGGTTCATCGGGTGTTCTGCGGTCTGGGGCAGCGCCTCAAATAGCCAAAAGGCTCGTTTACTTATAGAATTTTGCAGACTATACGAGGAGAAAATTTATGGGTTCATATATGTATTTTATTCGCCACGGCATCACCGAGGGCAATTTAAAAAACTGGTACTATGGGCAGATGGACATTCCGCTGGCGGCGGAGGGTTTTGAGCTTATAAAGAAACTTTCGGCGGAGGGAATCTATCCATCTGCGGAGGGTGCAGACTGCTACACCTCCGGTCTTTTGCGTACTGAACAGACTTTTCAGACGATATACGGCGAGCATCCCCACGAGGCGCTTCCGAAGCTACAGGAAATGAATTTTGGCGCCTGGGAGGGCATGAGTTTTGCGGAAATCGAAGCCGCGGATACATATCGTGACGAGTTCAATCAGTGGATGAGCATGGGCGGCGACGAGATTCTGTTTAACTTTCCGGAGGGAGAATCCGTAAAGGACTTCCACGCAAGAATCCGCGAGGGCGCAAAGGAGCTCATGGGCAAGCATCGCCTCAAAGAGCTTTCCTGCCGCCACAACGGCAAGGACGCCGTTTCGATCCTCATCTGCCACGGTGGAGTTATCGCCGCAGTTATGGAAACCTTTTTCCCCGGCGAAAAGGAAAGTTTCTGGGCGTGGATTCCGGAGCCGGGACACGGATACGAGGTGAAATTTGAAAATGGTGAAGCTACCGCCCACAGGGAGTTTTAGCAAAAAATAAAAAGTGGCTGCCGCACAGCTTGTTAAATTAACTGGCCGTGGCGGCAGCTCTTTTGCGTCTTACTCTCTTGCGGGGATGGGAAATGCCTCTACGTCGTACTCCCTGCCTGGAATCGGAGACTCAAATCTTCCTTTTGCGCTTGTTTTCGGTATCTGGGTCGGATAATTTCCGTCGAAACATGCGGTGCAGTACTTTGCACCGGTCATGCCCTTTGCAATCTGTTTCGCATTTTCCACGCTCAGATAACCCAGCGAGTCTACCCCGATAATCTCTGCAATCTCTTCAATAGTATGATTCGCGGCTATCAGATTCTCACGGGAATCGATATCCGTGCCGTAGTAGCACGGGTTCAAAAATGGCGGTGCTGAAACTCTCAGGTGAATTTCCTTTGCGCCTTCTTCTCTCAAAAGTTTGACAATCCGCGCACTTGTCGTGCCGCGTACAATCGAATCGTCGATCATGACAACGCGCTTCCCCCTGACAACATCTGCGATCGGATTGAGTTTGATCTTTACCTTATCCTCACGGCTCTTCTGCCCCGGCTGAATAAAGGTTCTGCCGATATATTTATTTTTGATAAAGCCGATTTCATATGGGATCCCGGACTGCTTGGCATATCCTACCGCCGCGTCTATCCCGGAATCAGGCACGCCGATTACGACATCGGCTTGTACCGGATGCTCTAGCGCAAGAAATGCCCCCGCACGCATACGGGCGGTATGTACGCTGCAGCCATCGATGACGGAATCCGGTCTTGCAAAATAGATATATTCAAATACGCACATCGCGCCTTCTGCCTTGCCGCAGTGGTCCTCAATACTCCGCACTCCATCCTTATCGAAAATTACGATTTCGCCCGGTTTGATATCCCGGATAAACTTTGCGCTGACAGCATCGAGTGCGCAGCTTTCCGATGCGACCACGAATCTGCCGTCAGGCGTCTTTCCGTAACAAAGCGGGCGGAAGCCGTTCTCATCACGCGCAGCAATCAGCTTGGACGGCGACATAATTACCAGAGAATACGCGCCTTTGATCCGCCCCATTGCTCGATTTACAGCCTGCTCGATGGAAGGAGCCTTCAGCCTTTCTTTCGTGATGATATATGAGATGACTTCCGTATCGCTAGTGGTGGAAAAGATAGAGCCTTCCAGTTCAAGCTCACGGCGCAGCTCCTCGCAGTTTACGATATTTCCGTTATGTGCAAGCGCCATTCTTCCCTTGATATGGTTGACAACTATCGGCTGCGCGTTGGTGCGGTCGTTTCCGCCGGTGGTGCCGTAACGCACGTGACCGACTGCCATGCTCCCCTCGCCAAGGTCTTCTAAAATTTGCGGCGAAAAGACATCATTGACAAGCCCCGTGTCCTTATATGTCCGAAAAAGTCCTGCATCGCCTACAACTATGCCGCAGGACTCCTGCCCGCGGTGCTGGAGTGCAAACAAGCCATAATATGCAGTGCTTGCGACATCGGATTTCCCCCGTGAAAATACGCCGAAAACACCGCATTCTTCTCTCAAACTGCTCATGCCTAGCCTCCCGGTTATTTTCCGAACACACGATTCATCATTTCGTTATAGGCATCTTCCACGCCGCCCATGTCTCTGCGGAAACGGTCCTTATCCAGCTTTTCGTTTGTCTGGCTGTCCCAGAAACGGCAAGTATCCGGTGAGATTTCGTCGGCGAGAACGATTGTGCCGCCTGCAAGTCTTCCGTATTCCATCTTGAAGTCAACAAGCCTTACACCTCGCTCAAGGAAGTATTCCCTCAGAATTTCATTGACGCGGAATGCGTAGCCTTTGATCGTCTCGATTTCCTCGGCCGTTGCAAGGCCCAGCGCACGCGCATGATAAGCATTCATAAGCGGGTCGTGCAATTCGTCGTTCTTATATGAAAATTCAATCGTCGGAGCGTCGAACACGATGCCTTCTTCCACGCCGAATCTCCTCGCAAATGAGCCTGCGGAAATGTTACGGATAATAACTTCCAGCGGCACGATCGAAACCTTTTTGACCAGTGTGTCACGGTCAGAAAGCTCTTCGACAAAATGTGTAGGCACGCCTTTTTCTTCGAGTATTTTGCAAAGATGATTTGACATCTTGTTATTGATAACGCCCTTGCCTGCTATCGTCCCCTTTTTCAGTCCGTCCAGTGCGGTTGCGTCATCTTTATATGATACGATTACATAATCAGGATTGTTTGTGCTATATACCTTTTTCGCTTTGCCCTCGTAGAGTTGTTCTAACTTTTCAATCTTTTCCATTTGTCTTACCTCCTCCGAAAAACGATTCTGCAATAAATATAGTATGTTATATCATCGGTCGAATGATTTGTCAATTCCTCTAAAGAACGTTCGCTATATTTCCCGTATGTTTTTTTGTTTTTTTCGCAGAAAATACGCCAAACACGGACATTACGCGGATGCTACGGTAAAAAAATACGGATGTCGGCAATAAAAAAACGCCGCTTTCTCCGAACTAACGGAAGAAAAGCGGCAGTTTTTTTCTATTATCTGCTACCTATGCAATTATGCTGCCCTTGTGCTTTGCAAGGAGTCTAGCCATGGCGCCGATTACAACAAATTCCACCGGAATCATAATCAGGCATTGCACGAGACGGGTCACAAGCAGCGCCTTGAAAGGCGATCCGGAAATTATGGAAATCCAGAATGTGTTTACAATAAGTCCAAGTACCAGCTGCACGATTCCCACCGCCATGAGAATGCGAGATGGAGTCTGCTTTTTGCGAAGAAAAACTCCGTATGTAACGCCCTGAAGCGCGCAGGTCAGTGTGAAGCCCGGAAAATACGCCCCGATGGGAACGAGAATTGCACCCAAAAGGTCGGCGATTCCCCCCACGAAGGCGCCCTTAACCGGCCCGTAGAGATATCCCGCGAGGAAAACCGGAATAAATGTAAATCCGATTTTGAGGTTCCAAGTGTTTATGGACAGAAACCTCGAAAGCACGATGGCGGCTGCTATAAGCACCGCGCAGGAAACCATGGTTTTAACGTCAATTTTTTTCATAAAAAAACCTCCTCTAATCTGCGACAGACGCCGCAAGGGGAGATTTCTCCGTATGCAGCAGCGGATGCGGGTACGGCACCGCAGCAATGTATAGCTTTTCTTCTTCGCTTTCGTCCGACGGCAACTTCCCATCCGTCGACACTTGACGCGCCGCCCCTACTCTGTCTAATTTTTAAATATCTTGTATCTTGCAAAGGGTTTTCGTCCTGCGAAAAATCGCTCTGCGAGACTATTCTACCACAATTCTGTCGTATTTGCGCAAAAAATCTTTAATAATACATAATATTTTTTCGCAGCTTCCTTTGCTCACCTCAACATTAAGCGGCATGATCGGGTCGTGAAGTGATTTTCGCAGCAAACACCAGCCCGCAATGTCTGCCATGCGGAAATTCAGGCGAACTCCCTCGTAATTTGGCTCTACCGTCGAAATCCCTGCGTAGGCCTGCTCCGGAGCCTCTGCCCAAGCCTTTAAATTCGAGAGTATTTTCTCTCCGTACTCTGCAAAGTTCTCCCCCCGTATCGGGAATCTTACTTCAACGGCTTCTTTCGGTTCTTCGAGGGAGGAAAGCAAAACGTCTATGCCAACGCCGGATTTTGCAAGCTGCGCCGCCTTGATTACGATTTTTGTGGCAAGGTATGCGCCGTCGTCAAGAAAATAGTTTTCTTTGTACGCCGCGTGTCCCGACGTCTCGATGGCAAGCTGGCTGTCAACTCCCGCTGCGTTCAGCTCGATTGCCTTGTTTATCACATTCTTGTAGCCTCTCTTGTAGCGAAGATGTTTCAGACCGAGGCATTTTTCCAGATACACAGTCAGTTGGTCGCTGGTAATGCTGTCGGTCACAACGGTGGTTCCCGGATGTTCCCTTGCAATCAGCGCCGCCGCCATTGCAACGATGGCGTTTCTGCTTATTTCCTTTCCATTTTTGTCAACCGCAGAGGAACGGTCTACGTCCGTGTCGAATATCAAGCCAAAATCTGCACCGCTTTCCACCACGCGCTTTGATACAGCCTCCATGGCTTCTTTGTTTTCCGGATTCGGCTGGTGGTTCGGAAAATGCCCGTCAGGTTCGAGAAACTGGCTTGCGGAAACGTCTGCTCCCAGCGGCTCCAAAATTTTTTTTGCATAGAATCCCCCTGCGCCGTTGCCTGCATCCACTACGATTTTAAGCCCCGAAAGCGGCTTTTCTCCTGCCATCTCTGTAGTCTCTGTCGTCTCTGCCGTCTCCGCGATAATTTTTTCTCTGAGATGCCGAGAATATCTTTCGATCAAATCTCTTTTCTCCGCAGGTTTTATCTCCGTGTCTGTAACATCGGCAAGCTTTTCGATAACTGCATCGCTTTCCGCGCAGGCTATAATCGCCGAGATGTCGGATTTGTTCAGCCCCCCGTCCTTGTCGAAATACTTGAATCCGTTGCGGTTATACGGCAGGTGGCTTGCGGTTATCATAATTGCGCCGTCGCAGTCATATTCCGGAAAAATCGTAGACATGAACATTGCCGGCGTTGAAGCAAGCCCGCAGTCATAAACCTTTACTCCTATATGTACCAGTGCCTCTGCGATGGTCATCGTTAGGTTTTCCGCAGTAAGGCGGCTGTCGTGTCCTACGGATATTTTGAGACTCGATATGGGTTTCCCAAGTTTTTCGCCGAGCCAAAGCGCAAAGCCCCTTGTAAGCCTGAAAGTTTCCTCCTCGCCAAGATTTACTTTTTCACCCGGCACGCCCTCCATGGCAATGCCTCTGATGTCGCTGCCGTTTTGCAGCTTGCTATAATCATATCCCATTTTCTTTCGCCTTTCCTATAAATGTCCCAAAGCTCGCACCAGTCCAAAGAATAAAAAGCACACGCAAAACCAAATTGCCGTAAATTTCGGGCAAATCTGTCCCAACACGTTCCCCGGCAGCGCCGAATAATCCCAAATGTTCCAGCCAAACTTCAAGTTTACCAAAATTCCCACAAAAAACTCATATGCGGTAATAATCAGCGCTCCCGTCATGGCACTGAGGACGATGGGCTGACTCAAAAGCCTTTCCTGCATATAGTACATCGTCAGCACGCACGCTCCACCTGTAAGAAGCATCGTCCAGTGAGTATGCCCTCTGAACAGCATTTCCATTGCCCCGTATGCCGCGGCGCCCAAAATAAAAACCGCAATTTCAATCCATAGGGAACCGTTTCCCGTCATAAAATCTTTCGCACTCATGCCTTTATTATGAGCCCAAAGAATTTTTTATATTCTATGATTCCGGCAATTTGCCCGCCGCAAACTGCCTACTTTTTTATTCGCCGTAAATTTGCGCTTCTTCTTCTCCTGCCAAAATTCGCTCTGCGCCTCTTGCCAGCGCTCCAAGCTCGTCCTCTCCGGGCATCAAAACAAACTGCCCTATATGTCCTGCGTAGTCTCTTACCATATCTGTAAGCATTTTTGAATTTGCCGCGCCTCCGGTCAAAATGACTGCGTCAACCTCCCCTTTAAGCGGAACGGACATCTCGGCTATGCTCTTTGCAATTTGATATGCCATCGCCTCGTAGACCAGTTTCGCCTTTGCGTCGCCCTCTGCAATCAGCTTCTCAATTCCGCGACAGTCCGTTCTTCCCAGATATGAATAAAGTCCGCCTTTTCCGCAGATGAGTTTTTCCGCTTCTTCCTGAGTATATTTGCCGCTGTAGCAGAGCTTTGTCCAGAGGAGCAGGGCGATTCCGCCGGTTCGCTCCGGCGACATTGGTCCGTCATCATAGGAAGCGCCGTCTATGATCTTGCCGTCCTTGTGAACTGTCACCGAAATGCCACCGCCCATATGGCAGACCAAAAGATTCAAGTCTTTATAGTTTTTGCCGATTTTTTTCGCGTAATTCATCGCCTGGGCCCTGGCGTTCAAAACGTGGTAGCAGCCGTATCTTTCAATGCCGCAAAGCCCTGAAATCTTTGCGATATCCGTAAGCTCGCAGCCCATGGTGGAATCGTAGATAAACGATGGGATTCCCAGCGGCTCTGCAATTTCATAGGCGATAAGCGCTCCGAGACTTGCGGCGTGCTGAGGGTTTTTCGGGCTTTTCATAGCCTCGCAAAGAGCAGGATTTACGCGGTATCCGCCTCCGGAGAGTCCGATAACCATTCCGCCTCTGCCAACAACCGCTTTGAGCCTGGAAACGTCGTATTGTTTTTCTTCCAAAACTTTTCGCAGCACCTCTGCCCGATACGGCAACTGCGCTCCGATGCTTCCGTATGCCAAGAGCTTGTCCGGCTCATGCCTCAGATTTTCTTCAAAAACCAGCTCCCCGCTTCGGAACAATCCGATTTTCGTCGTGGTAGAGCCGGGATTTATCACCAAAATATCTGTCTTTTCCAATTCTGTCATCTCCTTATTTTGCAAGGCGCGCTCTTTCTGCCCGCATCCCTGCGATTCATAAGGACATTTTAGCATATTTTTTTGCGAAAATAAAGGGGCAGTAATATCCGCAGATAATTTACCATTATATTTTCTATTTTGTTATTTTGCTATTACCAGACAGTTAATTTTTGCAATATGAATGAAATTAAATACACATAATGTAAGCATGTCTCTTTTTTCATGTTCATTTAAGCTATATTTTAATTACTAAATAATACTATTTTTCGACTTGCTTCGACAATAGAATACTTATAAAGGAGAATATTACCAATATGGATGTTCTAAAGAGATTAGATGATTTGATGAAAGAAAGAGGCTGGAGCGATTACCGCCTTGCGCAGGAGTCAGGGCTTTCGTCGTCCACTATTGCCAATATGAGAAGTCGCAACACGATTCCTTCCATTGCGACACTTGAATTGATTTGCGACGCCTTTGCCATTACGTTGGCACAGTTTTTTGCCGACGGTCGCGACTTGGTGCAGATTACGCCTGAGCAAAAGCAGATGTTCGACTCATGGGTTTTTCTCACGCCGCAGCAAAAGTCCATAATCAGTAGCATCATAGCAGAGTTCAGCGATAAAAACAGATGAGTGGAGTGAAAAATAGATTGTAAACTCGCGGGTATCTGCGAAAAAGTCGGCGAGACAAGGTGCAAAAATAAAACTGCGAGAATTCCCGCAGTCATTTTGTTGATTTTGTATTCGCTTTTTCGGTTTATGGGCGCCTGTTGCTATAGTTCTTCGATTTCATGTATGGTCAAGCCGGTGTTCTTTGCAATTACATCAAGTGGGATGCCGGAGATTTTGAGGTTCTTCGCAATCTCGCGCTTTTCCT
>CAVKSD010000006.1:0-37263 GCA_963658905.1 Bacteroidaceae bacterium | reverse complement strand
GGACTTGAAGTTGCAACTCCTGCGGAAGCAAGAGAAATCCTCGGTCTGAAATAAATTTTGAGATAACCGGGCCGAAAAGACAGAAAAGGTAAAAAGGTAAAATAGGGAATTTTGGAAACAGGGAAACAGAGCCGAGCCGCAGCATTCCCTGTGCGGTACGGCTCAAATCGGCATCATTAATTTAAACAAATTTCATTGAAAGGAGAAAAACTCATGCCAAACCAAACATTAAACACACTGGACAAGGGTACTCCATTATGGAGACTCTCCAAGAAGTTCCAGTACGCAGCGGACAGAATCATTCCGGACTCGCTCGTATTCTGCTTGATTCTGACTTTCATTGTATTTATCGGAGCCCTTATCTTCACGGATTCGAACATCATCGAATTATGTACCTACTGGTTCGAAGGGCTGTGGACGCAAAACAGCTTCGCATTCCAGATGGGTATCATGGTAGTAACTTGCGCGACCTGCGCTCAGGCGCCGCAGGTTAAGAGGGTAATGAACAAGCTGGCTGCAAAGGCACACACGCCAACAGTTGCGATGATTATGCTGGTTATCTTCGGAATGGTAACATCTTTCATCAACTGGGCATTCTGTACCGTAGTAGGAGCCATCTTCGCAATGTACCTCGCAAAGAACGTAAAGGGTATGCACTTCCCTCTGATGCTTGCAGTAATTTACACCTGCATGGTATTCGGACAGTGCCTTGGGCCAACAGCGTCCGTATATGCGCTTCTTGCAACGGAAGGTCACTTCATGGCAGACACTCTTGGCGTTCTGACACAGGACATCACGGTTTACAACCCGCATAACGTAATCATCTGGTCGATTTTTGCAATAATCCTCCTGATTATCGCAATCACCACAAAACCGCCGAAGAGCGAAGTTGTTGAACTGAAAACACAGCTGGACGAAGAAGACGTAAACTACGACGTAGAAGAAAGAGAAACTCCTGCAGACAAGATGAACGGCAGCAGAATCATCATGTACACCATCGGCGTTGCCGGCATCGTAGTTATCGCAAGAGAATTTATCACAAAGGGATTTATGGGAGCCCTGTCAATGAACCTGATTATCTTCCTGTTCATCGTTGCAAACTGCTTCCTCTATAAATCGCCGAGAGCTTTCATCGAAGCTTACAAATCAAACATGAGCATGGCTTGCGAAATCATCGTTCAGTTCCCATTCTATGGCGGAATCATGGGCGTAATGCAGACCTCCGGACTTGCAGAGGTAATCATCGCCGGAATTTGCAGCGTAGCAACAGCAAAGACCTTGCCGATATTCTCATATCTGTCAGCCTGCGCCGTTAACCTGTTCATCCCGTCCCAAGGCGGACAATGGATCGTACAAGGACCGCTGCTTATCGAAGCGGCAAACCAGCTGGGCGCAAACAAGATCGACGTTATCAACGCGTTTGTATACGGCGACGAATGTACAAACCTGCTTCAGCCTTTGTACCTCATCCCGATGCTTGCAGTTGTTAAGATGAAACTCAAAGACGCTTGGGGAATGTGCGCATTCGTATGTCTGTTCTGGGTGATCGTTATAACCCTCGGATACTTGATCGTTCCTACACTGGTTCCGTGGAACCCGGGTATCTAAAATGACTTGGGGAGTAGGACTTATGTACTATCACTGCCCGAATTGCGGCAAAAAGTTCAAATACGCCCTTGACCTGATGGTTGAGTTTGGCGATGACTTTGGCAAATGCCCCGACTGCGGTAGCATGGGTACATACGAATATGACGGTCCTCGCAGAAAGGACGACAAGGACTATTTCGAAGTAGAATAGAAAACAGCAAAGGCACAAGTTCGGCACCGCTTACTTGTGCCTTTGGATTACCTGCACGCAGGAGAGGAGGAAGCAAAATGAGAGGATTGAAAGGAAAGAACGCAATCGTAACCGGCGCGGCGAAAGGCATCGGACTTGGAATAGCGGAAAGATTCGCAAGTGAGGGCGTAAATGTTTTCGTGGCGGACATTCTCGAAGACGAAGCCAAAAAACAGGCGGAGAGGATAGCGAAAACCTACGGAGTGAAAACTGAGGGCTACAAGGTTGACCTCAGAGATAACGACCAAATTGAAGCCATGATGGAGCATATGAACGATAACTTCGGCAGCATCGATATTCTGGTCTGCAATGCGGGAATCACCATCCACAACTGGGCGACGGACTATCCAATCGAGGACATCGACAAGGTTTTCGATTTGGATTTGCGAGGATATTATCTCTGCGCTCGGACGGCGGCAAGATACATGAAAAAGCAGGGAAAGGGCAATATCGTTATGATTTCCTCGGCAAATTCCGTAATCTATCACTCAAAACGCTCTCTTTACAACGTTTCAAAGGCGGCGACGGCAGGCATGGCAGGAACTCTTGGCGTAGAACTGGCGCGTTTTGGCATTCGCGTCAACGCGGTGGGACCGGGCTATGTGGCAACTGACCTTGTAAAGAATGGCGTCGCTAACGGAACCATAAAGATGGACAGAAACTTCGAGGTTATTCCGGAGAAACGCTTTATCGAAGTAGAAGAAATCGCTTCGGTTGTGGCATTTCTTGCTTCTGAGGAATCCAGCGCCATCAACGGTCAGAACATCTTGGCAGATTTGGGCTGGTCGAAAAATGCGCTTCCGGAAGACACGGATATGGAATAAGCGAAACCGGATAAAAACAGAATAAGCATAACAAAACCGCAAGGGTTCTTCGCAGATTTGCAAAGAGGTCTTGCGGTTTTTGAATAGCGGATTTATGCGATAAAATCCCGCAAAAGAATCAGCAGAAGGTTGTTGTCATACAGATCTTTTGCAAACACAGAGCCGGAAAACCACACAGGAAGCTGCTCGCTCATGGACGGGAAGAAAAGCCCGCAAACCGGCAGCAACAGCGCCAGAAAGAGCAAAATATTGAAAAATCCGATTACTATGCCCAGAATCAGTCCCAGCAGCCTGTCCGAAAACCCCACGAAACCGCCGCGATTCTTGTGTGAAAACAATTTTTGCAGCAGGGCGGCAAGCAGGTGAAGGGCGAGGAATATAAGCAGGAAGCTTATGATGGTCAGAAAGAGCCATGCCAGCTTTGTGGCACCCTCGGTAATCAACGTGTCGGCAAAGCTGCCGCCCTCGGAAGTAAACAGCGCAGGCAGCGCCTCATAGATCGCAGAACTTTCCCAGCGAACCGAAAGACCCTGAGAAATTTTCCCCACGGCAAAATCGTGAATCGGCTGGATTTTCAGCAGATACTCAGCCATGTCGTCGCAGAAGAGCCAGGCGATAACTGCAGAGAGGACTCCCTTTGCAAGTCCCGTCAACATGAGAACAAGCCCCCGTCGCATGGAAATAAATATCGAAATTACGAAAATTGCCAGAATAAGCAAGTCCATTATCATAAGATCAGCCCCTAAACACATATTATCTTATTATACATTTTACTAAAAAAGGGGGCGCAAGGCAATGGGAAATCAATACGGCTCCTACGCCATGTATTTTTTGAGCAATCTTCTGCAAAAGCAAAGCATGATGAATAATCAAAGTATCAACAATCAGCGGGAAAACAGCCAAAACCAAAGGAAGAGGGGAGTAGCAGACTCTGCGGAACCGGGACTGTTTGAAGATGACGAAACCGGAGCCAAATGGCACAGAGAAGAAAAACTTGACCTTTTGGAAAAATTTTGCCCCGAAGCCTTAGAATCTGCGGAGAAATACGGGCATTTTATCATAGGAAAGGCGGACGGGAGAAATTTTATAGGTATACCGGGGAGATTTATGCTCAGTGAGCAGCCTGCGCAGGGAAGCACGGGCTTTACACTTTGGCAGCCTCTTAGGGGCGGCGAACTCTTTTATGGGGAACTGGAAACGATCTCCGACGAAGCCGCAGAGCAGATTTTTGGCTACTGGATAGCGGTCTTGGACGCAGAAACACTTGCAATTTCCGAGTTCTTATGATATCATCTATAGATGTATGGAAAAGTTTATGTTAGAGGCGCTTAAAGAAGCGGAAAAAGCCGGAGCAAAAGGCGAGATCCCCATTGGCGCGGTTATCGTCAAAGACGGCGAGATAATAGGCAGGGGGCATAACCTTACGGAAACCGAAAAAGACCCCACGGCTCACGCCGAAATCGTTGCAATAAGGCAGGCGGGAAAGCGGCTTGGGGAAACCCTCGGCTGGCGCAGGCTTACAGGATGCAGCATGTACGTGACGATAGAGCCTTGCAGTATGTGCGCGGGAGCCATCGTTTGGGCGCGTATAGAAAAACTGTATATCGGAGCTATGGATCCCAAGGCGGGAGGCTGCGGTTCGATATTTAATATTGTTCAGGAACAGAAACTAAACCATCAAGTTGAAGTATTTGAAATAGAAGAAAGTTCGACCAAAACTCGCTGTCAGGAAATAGTAAGAGAATTTTTCAGAGAACTGAGGGATCTTAAGAAAAATACAAAAGAACAGAAATCGGAGGACACACAAAATGAAAAGAATAGGCAGAATTATTAGCCTTGCTGTAATTTTGACAGTATGCGCGACAATGTTTTGCTTCGCAGAAAATGCGGGAGAGGGAACACTTGCGCTGAACGACACTTATCCTAAAGACGGCGCTACGGGAACTGCGGTGGAGAATATGGGCGTAAAGCTGTATTTTGACTCGACTTTCACCCAGGAAAAACTCAAAAGTGCAAACGAAGATGCAGTGACGCTTTCGGACGAGCAGGGCAACACGCTGCCTACACAGGTGCTTTATTCCCAGAAAGAACCGGGAGTTGTTTTGGTGCTGTTTGATAATACAAAGCAAACCGACGATGTCAAGATCGAGCAAAATGCAACCTATACTTTCAAGATTTCCAAGGATTTCAGAGACGACGAGGGCAATACTCTTGGCACAGATAAAACCATTTCTTTCAAAACCTTGAATCAGAGCGCAAATATGGCAGTTAATACACTCATGATGTTCGGTATCTTCGGGGTCATGATGTTCGTGACTGCGAAAAATGCGAAAAAGAGCGCCGAAAGCGACAACCAAAAAGAAGAAAAAGTAAATCCATATAAAGAAGCGAAAAAGACCGGAAAGTCCGTAGAAGAAATCGTTGAAAAAGACCAGAGAGAAAAGGCAAAGAGAGCCGAAAAAGCAGCCAAAAAAGCGGCTGCCATGGCAGAGGATGAAGAAGACGATTACTACGACGATGGAAATTACCATGTAAAAGGTCCGCGCCCTATCGCAGCGGCAGGAGGAAAATACATAACAGGTCGCAAGGCAATCGCAGAAGCTAAGGCGGCGGAAGAAGAAAGAAGAAAAGCGCAGAAAGCCAAGGCAAAAGGAAAAGGCAAGAAAAAGTAGGAGTCCGAAATGCCCGACTCAAAAATGCGAGAAATAAAAATCAAGTCGTACGCCAAGATAAATCTTGCTTTGGACGTGGTAGGTTTGCGTGAGGACGGCTACCATTTGCTTGAGACGGTGATGCAAAAGGTGGGTCTTGCGGATGACATCACGATCAAATGCAAAGAAAATGCCTCGGACAAAGCGCAAATCACTCTTTCTGCAGGCAAACCCTATTTGCCAAAAGATGAGAGGAATTTAGCCTACAGGGCGGCGCAGATTATGGCAGAAAAGGCAAATTTTTACGGCATAATTAAGATACAGATAATAAAAAACATTCCAGTTGCCGCAGGTCTTGGGGGCGGAAGCTCCAACGCAGCGGCGGTGATTGTAGCCCTAAACCGTCTCTGGCGCATGGGGCTAAACACATGGCAGTTATGTGAAATAGGAGAAAAATTAGGGGCGGACGTGCCGTTTCTTGTGCTAGTTCATAACACCGGATATGAGTGTGCCTTTTGCCAGGGGACGGGAGAGAAGATGACCGCATTGAAGCGGGGGATGCGAAAGCATATTGTGCTTGCGAAGCCGGCTTTGGCAGTGTCTACGAGAGAAGTTTTCGGCAAAATCGACTCGTGCAAACGTAAGTCACGGCCGGATATCGACTCTTTGATAAAAGGTCTTAGGGACAGGGACGACGAAAAGATCTTTGCCGGCATGGCAAACAGGCTTGAAGATTATACGCTTAATAAATATATAGAGGTGCAAAAGCTCAAGGAGCTGATGCAGAAAACCGATGGAGCAAAAAAGGTTTTGATGAGCGGCAGCGGGCCTACCGTATTTGCCGTTTACGAAACATACAGAGATTCGAAGCAGGCTTGGCTTGCGCTTCGGGAACAAGGGTACGAGGCTTATTGGACGCAGACGATGCGGAAAACGGAAAATGGAAATCGGAGGAAAGAGAAATGCTGAATTTTGATTTACAGAACCACAGACCTTTAAGGGAAATCGTGTACGAAGAACTGAAAAGACAAATAATGATAGGTGAAATTCCTCCGGGAACACGCATGATGGAAGTTGAACTTGCAGAGGATATGGGTGTGAGCCGCACGCCGATAAGAGAGGCGATTCGTAAACTCGAAAAAGAGGGACTTGTAAGCATCGAACCCAGGAGAGGGGCTTATGCGTCGGAGGTTTCCATCAAAGACATGGTGGACGTGCTTGAAGTTCGTGAGTTTTTAGACGGTATGGCGGCAGGACTTGCGGCGAAAAAGATTACGGAAGAAGATGCCGATAAGATTAGAGCGGCCAATTTGGCGTACAAAAAAGCCGTTGAGTCGGGAAATACCGAAGAAATAATCAAGGAGGATGAAATCTTCCACAAGCTTATAGTCGATTGCAGCGGGAACAAAACCCTTATTCAGATGATCAACCAGATTCAGGAACTTGCCCTGCGATTCAGATACATTTACTACGAAGATTTTTCGCGATACAAGAATATGCCGTATGAACATCAGGAGATTTTCGACGCTATCATGACCGGCGACACCGAAGTTGCAAGAGGAAAGGCGGACGCTCATGTTCTCAGACTGAAAGAATTTGTGGTAAAACAGGGCGAAAACATCGTGAAAGGGCAAAACGCATAGCGCCTCGCAAGAAATAGCAAAAGATGATAGTTGACGACGAAAGAGAGTTTTGGCTCTCTTTTTTGTTGTGCATTTTTTCGCGCCGCCGCCATGATTCCGCAAGGATAGGAAAAGCCGTGAATAAAAGAGGCTCCCGCCGAATAAATTGTAGCAAGACCAAGTTCGGAAAGGGGAAAAGCAATGACATTTGAAAAGGAAATACCGGATTATGCGATGCTGCCTGCGAAAGAAATGGAGGAAACGAAAGAAACAAAAGGAACGGAAGAACAGGAAGATACCATCGTGATTCCTATCAGCAAGGGCGCCGTTTATTCGCCTATGCAGGTGACAAATATAACCGAAAAACCAAAGACGACCATTACCATTGAAGAGGACGTTCTTGTGCCGGACACAAAGCCGGATCTGGCGGAAATACTGATATCAAGCGGCAAGGCGCGGCTTTCTTCCAGAGAGATAAGCCGGCAGGCAAAGGCAGAGGAGTATGTAAGCCTTTCAGGGGATATCGAGCTTGAAACGCTTTATTTACCCGAAAAGCCGGGACTTTCCTGCGGCGAAATCATATCGGTGCAGACCAGGATCCCGTTTAAGGAGCAGTGGCATATTAGGTTGGAGCCGGAGGCGTACCTGATTTTGGAATGTGAAATTGAAAAAATCGAGTACATGGTAATCAACGAGAGAAAATATCGGGTCAAAATCCTCCTTGCAATCTATGCGCGGGAATATGCGGAGAACAAAATCGACATTTTTGAGGGAATAGCGGGGGAGGAAATTCAGACCCGCAAAGAAAAAATAGAAATAAGCAATGTGGCGCTGCGCAAAAAGGACAGTCTCGCAATCTGTGAAAACATCGCGATAAAAGACGAGTGCAGAATCGAAAACATTTTGAAACAGGATATTTGCGTCATGGAAAACTACAAACAGATTACGGGAGAAAAGGCGATTATAAACGGTTTTATCATCGTTAACGTCCTGTATTCGGCAGTCTGCGAAGAAGGCACTCCGGAAACCTGCCTGCTTCGGCAAGTGACAGAAAAGATTGAATTTACACAGTTCATACCGATTCGACATATCGACGGTGACAGCGGAAGCTGCGTTTATTTTGATGCAAGCGACCTGAAAGTAAAACCGGCTCAGGACGAGGAGGAGGGCGAGATCCTGCGAATTGAGGGTGAGCTGGTTACATACATCGAAATATACCAAAATACAGAAAAAGAAATCATTACCGACGCTTATCACAGAGAGAAGGATTTTATCTGCGATTTCAAAGACGAGCATGGAAAAAACTTTGTGGGAAGCGTGGCGGGAGAATCATCGACGAGAGAGATTATTTCCCCGGAAAACATAGGCGGCGACATAGAAAAAATAATATACACGGCGGCGGACATAAGCGAAAGCAATACCTTTGCGGAGCAGGGCAAAATCGTGACCGAGGGAAGCATCGGCGTAAAGATGATATGCCGCCTGCATGGAAGCAAGGAGGGAGAAGCGGGGCGTATATGCTCCCTGAGAGAAGCGGTTCCCTTTAGATTTGCCACCGCAGCGCCGCAGCTTATGGGCGGCGAAATCATCTGCGAACGTCTGTGCATCAAAGACTTTTGGGCGGAAAAAATCAACGGCAAGCAGATAGAATTTAATGCCACGGTGGCGATAAACGCGCAGATCATGCGGGACGTCCCGTTCAAGATTCCCGAAAACCCGGCGTTTGAGGAAAGACCCGGAGGCGAGGATAAATCAAAGATGGTCGTATACATCACCGGAGAGGGCGACAGCCTTTGGGGCATCGCAAAGAAATTCAAAACCACTACGGCGGCGATCATGGACATAAACGAGCTTGGGAGCGAGGAAGTATTTTCGGGAGAAAAATTGCTGATTTTGAAGTAAAATTTGAAAGCTAAACGGGCAAAAAAGGCAAAACCGAATCGGTAGAGAAAAAAATCTGCCGATTTATTTTTTGCTACATGTTTAAAAGCCTTGAAAATACAAGTATACGGCGATAAAACAATAAAACGATTATAAAAAATAAATGTTCTGAGTATGGAAAAATTTACAACGACAGGGTAGACTAAAGGCGTGAGGGTATTTATTCGGATTTGTAAGAAAGAAGAAAAAAAGAAGAATGGAAGAGTAAAAATGAAAAAGAAAATCTTTACAAAGCAAATGCGAGAAGATGCCGAAGAAATTTTTAAGACGTACAAGGGACTGATTTACACGATAGCAAGAGATATTCTTGTGGATTACGCCCTTGCCGAAGATTGCTTGCAGGAGGTGGTCTTGAAACTTGCGTTGCTGCCTGACGGATTGGACTCGGAGCGCTATACAAATCCCAACGCTTTCGTGGGGATTGTTACAAAGAATCAGGCACTGGCAATGTTAAAGAAGCATAAACGCGAAATGCCAACGGAGGATTTTACAATTATCAACCTTGTAAGTAGCAGGAACGGCGGTGCGCAGGACAAGTATTTTGTTGAAGCCAACGGCTTTACAAAGGACATAAACGACTACTTGAAAAAATTGAACGCAAAAGAGGTGGAAGTCATAATCCTGCGGGAGGTATATACCCTGTCTTATCGGGAGATTGCTCAAATGACCTGCGAAAATGTGAACACCGTGGAGCAGCGTTTTCACAGAGCGAAGAACAAACTTCGGGAGCTGTTGCTAAAGGACGAGGAGGACTAACATGGATATGAGAGAAAAGGGTGCGGCGCGGAAAGCCGACGAGATATTGAAAAAATTTGCAGAGGACATGGTGGCAATTTACGATGATGAGTCGGCGAAAATCAAGCAAGAGGCGGAAGATAAGGGGATTCCGGACCTTAAGCTGCGGTTTAAGAAGCGAAAAAGCATGAAAAGGCGCGTCCTTGACATCGCCGCGATGTTTCTCGTCGTCCTGTTTATCGGGAGCATAGTCATTCCTACGCCAGAGGCTGACGCGTGGCGGGTATGGTGGCTGGATCTGATACTTGGGGAAAACAGCGAGGACATAGACGTAAACAACGAGAACGAGTTTAAGTACTATGTGTCGGAATTGCCGGAGGGATTTACGTTTGCCGAAGAAGAAAAAAATGTGAACAGACATATGATTAAGTATGTTGATGACAAGGGTAAAACTATAGTTTTTACCCAAAATAAAGAATCGTATTCAGAAAAAAATATTGACAATGAAAATACTCAATATTTAAAAGAAATGATAGGAAACTTTGAGGTTTTAATTGGAAGCGATAAAGAAAAAATCGAATTTGAATTTACGGGGGAGGGCGCAATCATGACGGTAAGCACAAATGCCTCCTATGAAATTGGCAAGGAATTTATAGAAAATATCAAAGAATTATGAAATCCGTGTCAGAATTTTTCGTATTAAGCAATCTTAGTTTTTGAAAGTAAAAAAACAGAAAGGATTGTTACCCATGAAAAAGAAATTGATTTCCCTTTTGCTCGTTATTTTGATCCTTGCCTTCGGTATGCAGGCAGATGCCTATGCTTATGAAACTTCGCTGGCGTACTCGGGCATATGCAGCATTACGTCAACCATGGGAATAGACGATTATATTCTCGAATATTCAGTGGATGTTATTACGAGAGGAAGTAGTTATGCAGATGCCATACATATCGACGCGGAGCTTAGAACCGTGGACGGACGTCTCATAAAGACCTACAGTGAGGACTTGGAAGAATCGTATGGGGCTTATACTTTTTCCAAGCGCAGGGCTGTCAACGAAAGCGGAACCTATTTCCTGCTTTTCACGGTTTATTGCTACAATGACGGCGAGCTGGTGGACGAAGTAACCAAAACCTCGAAGACCGCAACATATAGACGATAGTCCACGTTGACAAAAGACAAAAAATAAAGTGAATACGGAAGTGTGTGTTTAAGAGAAAAGGGAGGGCGCAGATAATCTGCGTAACCTCCTTTTTCAATGGAAAACCTGAGCAAAGCCTGAAATGCCGGAACAAAAGAGCGCTCCTGCGGCGGGTATATTTTCTGCAAGACACGTCCATACTCCTATTGACGGAGGTAAAATATGGACAAAAAAGGCAAAATCGAAAGAGCCGTAACCATTCTCACAGTGATTGCAATTTGGGCGATAGTAGCTATCGACAGCTACATATCGGAAGCTGCGCCTGAAAACGAGCATGAGGGAATCCTGCGGTTTCACGTTATCGCAAACAGCGACAGCAAAGAAGACCAGGAGCTGAAACTTGGCGTAAGAGACTATGTGCTTCCCAAAATAGAAAAAGAGCTTGCAGGGCAAATGACCGGTGGCGGCGGCGATGGGGAGATTGCGGAGAAGTATGCGGAGCAAAACCTTGAAAGAATAGAAAAATGGGCGCTCAGATATGTTCGTGACAAGGGCTTCGACTACGAGATTACAACCGAGGTAGGAGTTACGGCGATTCCCGCCAAACGCTACGACGACCTGTATTTTCCGGCAGGAAACTATAACGCCCTGACCATAACCATAGGCGAGGGCAAAGGGCAAAATTGGTGGTGCGTGGTATTTCCGCCCCTCTGCCTCATCGACTGCGAGGATTCCGCCTACAAAGAAAAGTTCGGAGTAGACGCAAAGGATAAGATCCTGCTGAAATCGAAAATAAAGCAAATGGTCAAGAGCAAGCAAAGCAAAGGAACCAAAACCGAAAAGAAGGCAAAAAAGTCAAAGGCGGCAAAATCGAAATGATTTGTCGCCTCTGCCTTATCTCATATAGAAAGAAGAAAAAGAAAATTAAAACTTCTTGCACGCTAATTTAATAAGTTTTGTGAATTGCTCTGGCTCTGAGAGCTTGAAGAACTTCCGCTGGAAGCCTGCAACTTCACGTCGTATTTGAGAATCTCCCCGTTACGCACGATTGTGAAAGTAACGGTGTCCCCTACATTGTGGCTCTGAATCTCTTTGAGAAGAACCGCAGAACTGGTGACCTTTACATCGTTGATGTAATATACAAGGTCCCCGGATTTAAGCCCCGCTTCCTTTGCGCTGCTGCCGGTAACTTCTTTGATATATACGCCGGTCAAATCCACGCCGTACTGCATTGCCGTGCTGGCGTCAGTAAGGTCTACGATTGTAATACCTGCGGCGGGTCTTCCCGTAACATATCCGTTTTCAATCAGGGATTTTGCAACTTTCAAAACCGTATCGGCAGGGATTGCAAAGCCTAGACCCTCGACGTCGGAACCCGACGACTTGGCAACAACTATGCCTATAAGATTGCCGTACTGGTCAAACAAGCCTCCGCCGGAATTGCCCGGGTTAATGGAAGCGCTGGTCTGAATAAGAGACATACTCTTGCCGTCTATGGTTATTTCACGCTCCAGGGCGCTGATAATGCCCTCGGTAGCGGTTCCCGAAAGAGTACCCAGAGGATTGCCGATGGCAACCGCAAGATCTCCTACGGAAAGGGAAGTCATATCTCCGAAAGTAACAGGCGTAAGCCCAGTTTTGTCAACTTTGATCACCGCGACGTCGGTTTGCTCGTCAGTCGCCACCAATGTAGCGTCAAGCTCCGTTCCGTCATGCAACGTCACCTTAATGGTGGAAGCCCCGGAAATAACGTGGTTGTTGGTGATGATATAGCCGCCTTCGCTGTAAATAACGCCGCTTCCCGCACCCTGAGTTACGTATTGTCTAAGCCAACTGTCGGTGGAAACGGACTCGGTTTCTATGGCTACAACGGAATCTTCGTTTTGAGCGATTATCTCCTGAATGGAAAGCTCGCTGCCGGTGGCTTTTGCAAGATTTACATTCGTGGTATTGATGGTTCTGCTGCTGTTAGAAGCCCCGAACAAATTTGAAGCTACCGCAAATCCACCTGCGCCCAAACACGCCGAAACCACTATTGCGACGATGAGAACTATGACAAAGCTTTTCGTCGTCACGTAACGAGGCTCTTTCTTGGGCTTTGTATATTGAGAGGCCTTTGGCGGCTCAGCGAAATCGGTATACTCGCCTGCTCCGAAATTCACAGCCGGGCCGTAATTTACACCGTCGGTGCTTGACTCAAAGTTCGGCTCAAAGTTCGGCTCAAAGTTCGGTTCAAATTCGCCTTTTCCGCAATTTTCGTCTTTGCCAAATTCATTGGAACTTTCACTTGTATCGAATTTATTGAAATTTTCGTCGCTTCCAAATCCATCGAAATTTTCACTCTTTCCAAACTCATCGGAATTTTCATTTCTGCCAAATTCGTTATCCATGGTAAGACCTCCTTGTCTTTTTTCAACTTACAAGCAAATTATAATAATCTTTTGTGTATTTTCTGTGTAAAAAAAATGTGAAATATGATAAAATAAAATATTATTGCAGAGACGAAAATGTGGATATAAATATTATGAGAAAAGCATACAAAGAATATACCCGCTGGTGCAAACAATCCTTGCCGGAGGACCTTTCGGCGGAGCTTTGCGCCATAAGCGGAAACGAAAATGAAATATACGACAGATTTTGCAGGGAGCTTTCTTTTGGGACTTCGGGCCTTCGGGCGAAGATGGGGGCAGGGAGCAATCGTATAAACTCGGTTACCCTGCGCAAGGCGACCATGGGCATAAGCAGGTACCTCAGAGAAAAACACGAAAAGCCGGAGATTATCATAGGCTTTGACACGCGAAACAACTCAAAGGAATACGCCGAAATCGTGGCGCGGGAGTTTTCCAAAAACGGAGTAGAGGTTTACATTTTTCCGGAGCCTACGCCGGTTCCCGTTCTTTCCTTTGCGGTAAGGACAATGGCGGCGTCAGGTGGCGTTATGATCACCGCAAGCCACAACACGAAAGAATACAACGGCTACAAGGTATACGATCACTTTGGAAATCAAATCGACGATAAAAAGGCGTATATAATTGAAAGCTATATGCGCAGCGCCGACCCCTTTGCCGAGGAGGCATCTGCCGCGGAGAAAGACAGCGGAGCAGAGAACGTCTCAAAGAGCGAGGCAAAAGATATAGGGGATATAAATGTTGCAAAGGGAAAAATCCAAATTGTATCGGGGAACATAAAAGAAGAATACCTGCGGGCGCTAAAAGAAAATATGCCTCCTGCCGGGGAGCCGGAAAAGCTGGCAAAAGCCCTTTCGGAGCTTAAAATTTGCTATACGCCCCTGAACGGAACGGGAATGGGATATGTGCCGGAGCGGCTGAAACGCATGGGTATGGAGCCTCAAAACATAATCATAGTTGAGAGCCAAAGCTTGCCGGACGGAAATTTTGCCACCTGTCCCTCGCCGAATCCCGAATACGAGGAGACTTTTGCGGAGGCAATAAAAATATGCAGAGAACAAGCTGAAAAACCCGCCCTTATCCTTGCCACCGACCCGGACAGCGACAGGCTGGGGGTGATGATACTTCAGGACAAGGCGCAGGGAGAATATGAAAAACTTTCCGGAAATCAGGTGGGAGAGCTTCTGCTGGACTATGTGTGCAGCCTTGCAACATCCCGGAAAAACCTTGTGGCGTTCAAAAGCTTTGTCAGCTCCCCCCTTGCGGAGGACATCGCGGCGGAGTACGGAGTAAAATTAAAAAACGTCTTTACCGGATTTAAAAATATCGCCCTTGAAATGCAAAGGCTCAAAGAAAACCCGAACGAGGGGACTTTCCTTTTCGGATTTGAAGAAAGTCTCGGATACCTTTACGGGGACTACACGCGGGACAAGGACGGCATCATGGCGGCGCAGCTTGTGTGCCTCGCCGCAGCGGAGCTTGCCGCACAGGGAAAACGCCTGACGGACAGACTGGAAGAAATATATAAAAAATACGGATATATGTCGACAGAAACATTCGCAAAAGAATATGAAAACGAAGCCGACCGGGAAAAAACCTCCCAGATAATGCTGCGGCTGTTTGCGGGGGGACTGAAAACCGAAGAAATCCAGAGAGAATATTGCTATCGAGAAAAAAATATGTATTGCGCCGATTTGAAAGGCGGACACAAACTTATCATAAGGCCCTCCGGCACAGAGATGAAACTGAAAGTTTACATCTTTGCAAGAGCTGGGCAGAAAGAAGCCGCGAAACGTAAAGGAGAAGAAATCCGCAAAGGCGTGGAAGCCTATTTGGAAAAATATAACAGCGAGCAGCGAGTATAGAGCATAGGCATAGGAAAGGAGAACAATATGAGCAAAGTAATTACGGGAATGGACCGCAGCGGTTCTTTCAGAGTATATTTGACAATTTCCACGGACATAGTGGAAGAAGCGAGAAAAATACACGATACAACGCCCCTCGCGACTGCGGGGCTTGGGAGAGTTCTCACCGGCGCCGGGCTGATGGGGCTGATGCTAAAAAACGAAGGCGACAAGCTTACGGTTCTTTTCAAGGGCGACGGGCCTGCCAAGCAGATTCTGGCGACGGCAACGCAGGCAGGAGACGTGAAGGGCTACATAGCAAACCCCTATGTGGATCTGCCCCTGACCTCCGAGGGCAAGCTGGACGTAGGCGGCTCCCTTGGAATCGGAGAACTGACGGTTATCAAGGATCTCGGACTTAGGGAGCCTTATGTGGGAAAAATCGCCCTGGTAGACGGCGAGATTGCCGACGACCTTACGGCATATTATTTCATATCCGAGCAGCAAAACTCGGCGATTTCCCTTGGAGTTAAGATAGACCTGGATCGCAGCGTAAAAGCCGCAGGCGGCATGATAATCCAAATGCTTCCGGAGGCAAAGGGAGAAGCCGTGGACGCGCTGGAAGCCATGATTGCAGAGCTTCCGCCGATTACGACGCTGGTTGAGGAAGCGGAGAGAGAAAACAGCGGAAAGTCAGAGGACGGTGTTTTGCAGGGGATGATGGATCGCATATTCGGCTCCATGCCTGAGGACTTTAAGGTTGAGACTTTGGAGTTTAGGGAAATGAGATGGCACTGCGACTGCTCCGAGGAAAGGCTTGAACAGGTACTTATGACCATAGGAAAAGAGGATTTGTCGGAAATCATCGAAGAAGACGGCGAAGCGGAACTTGTTTGTCAGTTCTGCTGCAAAAAATATCATTTTGACAAGGAACATCTTGAAAGAATTTTGGAGGCAATAAAATGACGGAGAACAGAAAAACGAGACTTGGCATAATATTCGGCGGAAAATCCGGGGAGCATGAGGTGTCCCTTTTGTCGGCGGCTTCCGTGATTCGTGCGGTGGATAAAGAAAAGTATGAGCTGATTTTTATCGGCATAACAAAGGACGGACAGTGGAAACTCTTTGAGGGCAGCGAGGATCAAATCGAAGACGGCAGCTGGGAAAAGACCGCAAGTCCTTTCAATCCGGGGAACATAAAGGAAGTAATTGATTTTGCCCTGCCGATCGTGCATGGGCCGTATTGCGAAGACGGTAAGCTTCAGGGATTTTTCGAGACTATGGACATTCCATACGGCGGCTGCGGCGTCCTTGCATCGTCGGTGGCTATGGATAAGCTGCTGGCAAAGGACGTGTTCATCAAAAACGGGCTTCCGGTCTGCAAACACGTTGCACTTTTCCGTTGCGATTACGAAAAAGAGCCGGAGCAGGCAATTTCGCAGGTTGAAGATGCTCTCGGATATCCGAATTTTGTAAAACCCGCAAACTTAGGTTCCAGCGTGGGTATAAGCAAGGCTCACGACCGCAAATCTTTGGTAGAGGCGCTGGAGCTTGCTTTCAAATATGACAAACGCGTCATAGTAGAGGAAAACATCAATTGCCGCGAACTGGAAACGGGGATTTTGGGAAACGAGAATCCTCAGGCGGCGGTTGTGGGCGAAATTCTCCCATCGGCGGAATTTTATGACTACACCGCAAAATACTTGGACGGTGGAGCCTCAAAACTCTGCATTCCTGCAAACATTTCGGAAGAAACGAGCCGCATGATAAGAGAATACGCCTGCAAAGCCTATTCAGCCATCGACGGAGAGGGCTTCGCGCGAGTTGACTTTTTCATAGACAAGGATACTGGCAAAATATATTTGAACGAGATAAACACCATACCGGGCTTCACAAAATTCAGTATGTTCCCGCTTTTGTGGGAAGAAGCCGGAGTGAAATATCAGGACACAATCGAAAGGATCATCGAATTAGGACATGAAAGATATAACGCTAAGAATAACGGGTAGGCAGCTACGTGAAAACAGTGAAGAAGACCAAATGGAGTTTGTGACGGAGGGCAGGCTGTATTTTCGCAATGGCGCCGCCTATGTGGTCTATGAGGAAAGTGGCATTTCCGGTATGCCCATGGGAAAAACCGTGCTGAAATTAAAGGACAAAACCGTAAAAATGCGGCGAACCGGCGGCGAGGCAAGTGCGGAGCTGTATTTTGAGGAGGGAAAACGCTTTAACAGCACTTACAGGACGCCCTACGGCGACATGGGGGTGGAAGTTCTTACAAACATGGTCGCCGGAGATTTTGACGCGGAAACCGGCAGCGGAAAGATAAGCATAAACTACGACGTGAGCCTTGAGGGGCTTGCAGAGGGCAAAAACCAATTAACGATAGATATTTTATAGACAGGAGAGGTGACGTAAATGAATAAAATAGGTTTTGATGCAGAGAAATATATAGAGGAGCAGTCCAAGCATATTCTGGAGCGGATTAACGCCGGGAGCAGCCAGAGGCTTTATCTGGAATTTGGTGGAAAGCTTGTGCATGACAAGCACGCAATGCGCGTTCTTCCGGGCTTCGACGAAAACGCCAAGATTAAACTTCTGGAAAAAATGCAGGAGAAAGCCGAGATTATCATCTGCATTTATTCCGGGGACATTATCAACAGCAAGACCAGACAGGACTTTGGAATTACATACGATTTGGAAGTTCTGAGACTTATAGACATATTCAGAAAGCATAATCTCAAAATCAACAGCGTGGTGGTAACAAGATATGAGGACGCGCCGGCTGTAAATATGTTCATCAACAAACTGGAAAGAAGAGACATCAAAACCTATAAACATTTCTATACCAAGGGCTATCCCACGGACGTTGAAACCATCGTAAGTGAAGAGGGCTACGGAGCAAACCCTTATATCGAAGTCACCAAACCTCTGGTGGTAGTAACCGGACCGGGCGGCGGAAGCGGAAAACTCGCCACCTGCCTTTCCCAGCTCTACCACGAGTATAAACGAGGAACCAAGGTTCGCTACGCAAAATTTGAGACTTTCCCGATTTGGAACATTCCTCTCAAGCACCCTGTAAATATCGCCTACGAAGCGGCGACGGCAGACCTCAAGGACGTGAACATGATCGACTCCTATCATCTGGAAGCATACGGCGAAATGGCGGTGAACTATAATCGCGACCTCGAAGTCTTTCCTGTGGTAAAAAGAATCATCGAAAAGATTACGGGAGAGTCGGAATACCAGTCGCCGACGGACATGGGCGTAAACCGCGCGGGCTTTTGCATTACCGATGACGACGTGGTAAAAGAAGCCTCTGTTCAGGAAATCATAAGAAGATTTATGATTGCAAAATGCGACTATAAAAAAGGAAAGATTACCGAGGAGGCTCTGGAACGCTCGGAGCTTTTGATGAAAGAAGTGGGGGCTTCCGAGGAAGACAGAAAAGTGGTGATTCCCGCAAGAGAATATGCCGAAGCAAAGCGCAACCTCGACAAAAAATATCTCAACGTGGTGGTTATGGCAATCGAAATGCCCGACGGAAGCATTGTTACCGGAAGAAGCAGCCGCAGAATGGTGGCTGCGGGGGCGGCGCTGCTTAATGCAGTTAAAAAAATCGCCGAAATTCCGGACGACCTCTATGTAATCGCACCGAACGTGTTTAACAGTATCCAGCAGCTCAAAGGGGAAGTGCTTCATCACGACAGGACAAGCCTCAATGTTGAGGAAATCCTCACGGCGCTTTCCATCTCCGCAGAAACGAACTCCTGCGCGGACAAGGCGGTAAAGATGCTGGAAAAACTCAACGGCTGCAAGGCGCACTGCACCGCGATCCTGAGCGAGCGGGACGAGCAGACCCTCAGAAACATGGGAATCGACGTAACCTGCGACCCCGAATATCTGACAACGAATTTATATTTTGCGTAATTTGCGGAGAAATCTGCGGGGAAACTTGCGGAGAAATTTTTGCAAAAACAGAGACGCCGCCAAACGGAATTAGTACGTTTGGCGGCGCTTTTCGAGTTGTTTTAGATTTTCTTCTTTTAGCTTGTCCCATTCGATGAGCTTTTGCGAATATTCTATAAGCCTGCCTTTGTTGAAAGGGGAAAGACGCCTGAAATTTTCAATCAGCAACTGGCTGTTGTCGCCATCGATTTGGAAATAGGTCATCTCACTGAGGAATTTGCTCAGATTCGACATAAAAAGCAAATCCATGCTGATGTGATAAAAACGAGCGATCACATATAACGTATGTGCGTCCGGCATACGGTTGCCCAGCTCATACTGCGCGTAGGATGAACGGGTCAGACCGATATATTCCGACATTTCGGCTTGACTGACGCCTTTGCTTGCCCTGAGAATTTTCAAATTATTCCCAAGATTTTGCTGCGTAGATAGTCCCATCTACAGTTCCTCCTTTTATAAAAGATACAATACTTGATAATAAAACTTTCGGACAGTACCAATTCTGACAGAAAAACCGAAAAAGATAATAATTCGGACAAATTTTTACGGGATTTTAGCGGCGAAAGGGTGCGAAAAAGGGTTTCGGAGATGCTTGCGGAAACGGTTTCGGAGACGATTTCGTAAAGCACGGGCAAAAAAACATAATAATTGTTTGAAAAGGGTTTTCTTTTTGTTTTTTTGTGGTATAATTATAATATAAGCAAAGTTAATTTTTTAACAAATATAAAATTAATTTATACTCACACATTACAAGGAGGCATTTTAATGAAAAAGATTGGTGTATTAGGAACAGGTACTATGGGCGCAGGAATCATTCAGGTTTTGGCGCAGAACGGCTACGAAGTAGTTATGAGAGCAAGAAGAGAGACTTCTGTTGAAAAGGGTCTTGCAACGGTTAAGAAAAACTTGGACAAGATGGTCGCAAAGGAAAGAATGACCGCTGACGAAGCTGCGGAAGTTTTCGCAAGAATCCACGGCTCGACAGATATCAATATTATCGCTGATGCCGACTTGGTAATCGAGGCGGCTACAGAGGATATGGAATCTAAGAAAGCACTGTTCGCAGAACTCGACAAGCTCTGCAAGCCTGAGACGATTATCGCGACAAATACATCTTCGCTGTCCATCACAGAAATCGCAGCGGCAACGGGAAGACCTGACAAGGTTATCGGAATGCACTTCTTCAATCCTGTTCCGGCGATGAAACTGGTTGAAATCATCAAGGGTCTAACTACATCCGAAGAAACAAAGGAAACGATCCTTGCCTTGACCGAAAAGTTAGGAAAGACTCCGGTAGAAGTTGCGGAAGCTCCGGGATTCGTTGTAAACAGAATTTTGATTCCTATGATCAACGAAGGCGTCGGAATCCTTGCTGACGGCGTTGCAGACGCAAAGGGTATCGACACCGCTATGAAACTTGGCGCTAACCACCCGATGGGACCTCTGGAACTTGGCGACCTCATCGGACTCGACGTTGTGCTTGCAATCATGGACGTATTGTACAAAGAATACGGCGATTCCAAGTACAGAGCTCACGTTCTTCTCAGAAAGATGGTAAGAGCAGGCAAGCTTGGCAGAAAGACAGGCGTAGGCTTCTACGACTACAACAAATAAGATGTTCAAATATCAAATTATTTGTACATATGCATAACTCCAAAGGGGGCAGAGCCGGAAACGGCTCTGCCTTCCTCTTGAGATTCAGCTCTAAATAACAACAAAGCGGCTCGAAAGGGCCGCTTTTGTTCAAAAGATGCACTGATAAACAATGCCATAAATACTAATATATGCGTAAAAGATTATCGCATGGCGGTTCTGTCGCTTCCTAAAAGGGGGGCGAAGGTATCAAACCCCTTAAAATCTCAGTGACAGGCAGGTCAGGCTTCCGTCGATCAAACGGAACTCATTGGTATCCATGAGAATTACCGGATAGCCAAGATCTTCGATGATCTTTTGGGTTTTCGGGTATCCCGCCGGGACGAGAACCGTGCCGTTGATATTCAGGCTGTTGACCGCATAAAGCTCATCCGGGTCAACTACAAAACGGTTAAAATCTTTGAAGGACTCTTCTTTGTCCATTGTTTCCGTCACAAGCATATTGTTGTTTTCTAGATAAATGGCGAAATCCTTGAGGTGCAGCCCCTCGGTTACAGGAATCGTGGAAGATGTGTAGCCGAACTTGGTTACAATATCGTTGAACTGCTTTGCGCCCTCCGGATTTGTCCTGTCGGAAAGGCCAACATAGAAGTGGTCGCCTACCCTCATAACGTCGCCGCCCTCCAATGTTCCAGGCGCTTCGATATGGAAAATCTGTTCTTCATCGTAGAATTTTCTGATAGTCTTGATGATTTCAAACTTTTCGGCATTTCTTGAGTCCGCCGCAGGATTTGTTATAATCGCGCAGCGCTCCATGACAACTGCCGGGTCTTCAACGAAGCAGGAATCAGGGAATCTTTCGTCAGCTTCGAGGTCGCATACCTCAAGTCCGAGACTTCTGAGAGTTTCTACATATTTATCGTGCTGCTTGATTGCTTTTTCGTAGTCCGGCGTGCCTTCTCCGAACTGAGCGGTTGAAATGCCGCTTACAAGCGCCTTGCAAGGCTTTTTTGTAATTGCTTTTGTAAACATTATGTACCTCCTCGAAATGAATTTGTTTGACATTTTATGTGTATAGCATATAATAAAAACAAAGATTTGTAAAACGCAAGTTTTTCATCTTTTCCATGACAAAAACGCATATATGGAGGTTGGGAAATGAACTTTGCACAGTATGAAGCGCTTGTAAAGGCTGTCGAGGCGGGAACGATGACGCAGGCGGCGGAGGAACTGGGATACAGCCAGTCCGGGCTTACGCGGGCGCTAAATTCACTTGAGGAACAATGGGGCGTAAAGCTCCTTGTGAGAGGGCGAAACGGGGTGCAGCTCACTCCGGAGGGAGAGCGGCTGTTTCCTTATATCAGAACCGTCTTGCACGACCAGAGGCGGCTGACAGAGCATATTGACGAAATCAACGGACTTCGGGACGGGCTGATTCGGGTCGGAACATTCAACAGCGTCTCCGCCCAGTGGCTGCCGGGAATTATCAAGGAGTTTCACGGCAAATATCCGGGAATCCGCTTTGAACTTTTGCACGGAACAGACGCGCAGATTGTCAGCTGGATCTCCGACGGACGCGTGGACGTGGGCTTTGTGGGCTATCCGACGAAGCCTGAGCTTGCCGCAGATTTTTTGTATCGGGATCCCATTGTAAGCATTTTTGCAGAGGATGACCCTCTCGCAGCCTTGCCTGAGTTTCCCATATCCATGCTGCCGGAACTGCCATATATCGCACTGAACGAGGGCGTTGAGGACGAGATTACCGCAATTTTGAATCAAAACAGAATACGCCCTGACGCGCGGTTCATGGAAAGCGACGACCACGCGGTTATCGCAATGGTCGAGCAGGGGCTGGGGACGAGCCTCATGTCCATGATGATGCTGGAGGGCTTTTCGCGAAAAATAAAAGCGGTTCCCCTGAGTCCGCCGGGGCATCGGGACTTGGGAATTGCCTGCCGCAGCCGCGAGCTTCTGTCCGGCGCTGCGGAAGCGTTCTATAAATGCGCCTGCGAATGGGTTTGCGGCTATCATAGCCAAATGCAGAAGTAAATTGCAAGTCGAGGCAAGCGTTGAGGCAAGTTGAGGTAAGTTTCTCAAAAACCTTGCATTTTGCCGCAAAAAAGTATAAAATATCACCGTGTTATTCTACATTGTAATAATTCTAACTTATCCGTTTTGATTATCAACTCTTTAAACTCTCAGAAAGGCGCGGCGTTTCGGGCCGCGAAAGGTGAAATTTATGCCAAGAAAAAAAGTTACGGAGGAAACTCCGCAGGAAATATCAGAAGTGCAGACAGAAACGACAGAAGCCGCTGAACCGGCACAGGAAGCAGAGTCTGCGGCAGTTAAAAAGCCGAGAGCGGCGAAAACAACAAAAACTGCGAAAACCACAAAGACGACTCGGACGAGAAAAACGAAAACAGCGGAAGCTCCCGCAGAGGCAGAAGCAGAAACAGCTTCGCCGAAGCAAACAGAGCCGCAAGGAACGGAAAAAATGGCGGAAAATGTAGCGACCACGGCAACAACAGAAACGACGGAAACAACAGAATCCACAGAAACGGCGGGAGATGCAGAAGCCGCAGAACTCGCAGAAAATACAGAAACTGCGCCGGAGGAAAGCGAGGAAAAGCCAAAACATCCTCGCAGGGAACCGCCGCGGGAGGACAGACCGGAAGTCGAGGGCATATTAGAAATCCAGGAAGAAAACAGCTTCGGATTTTTGCGCTTCTCTAACTTCCTAACCAGCGAAAAGGACATCTACGTTTCGCCGACCCAGATTCGCAGATTTAATTTGAAGACCGGAGACAAAATCAGAGGAATCACAAGGCTTCCGAAAGAAGGCGAAAGATTCGGAGCGTTGCTTTTTGTTGTTACGGTAAACGGCGACGAACCGGGGGCGGCAATCAGAAGACCGGACTTTGAAGATTTGACACCGGTGTTCCCATACGAAAGACTCAGGCTCGAAGACGGAAGCAGAGAGCTTTCCACAAGGCTCATCGACCTTATCGCGCCTATAGGAAAAGGACAGAGAGGTCTTATCGTAGCGCCACCGAAGGCAGGCAAAACCGTTTTGCTCAAAAAAGTGGCACATGCCATCGAAAAGAACTATCCGGAAATCGAGCTTATCGTGCTTTTGGTAGACGAAAGACCGGAGGAAGTTACGGACATGAAACGCTCGCTGGAAAGAGGCGAGGTCATTTACTCAACATTTGACGAGCTTCCCGTGCATCATGCAAAGGTGGCGGAGATGGTGCTTGCAAGAGCCCAGAGACTGGTTGAACATGGCAAAGATGTGGTAATATTATTAGATAGCATAACGAGGCTGGCAAGGGCGTATAACCTTGTGGTTCCGGCATCCGGCAGAACCCTAAGCGGCGGCCTTGATCCGGGAGCACTCCACAAACCGAAGAAGTTTTTCGGCGCGGCGAGAAAGATGGAAGAAGGCGGCTCCATAACGATACTGGCAACGGCGCTTGTTGAAACGGGAAGCCGCATGGACGAGGTCATATTCGAGGAATTTAAGGGCACCGGCAATATGGAACTTCATCTTGACCGCAGGCTCAGCGAAAAGCGCATCTTCCCGGCAATCAGCCTAAACAAGTCAGGCACAAGGCGCGAAGATCTCCTGATGGATCAGGACGAGCTGGAAGCTGTTTGGGCAATGAGACGTGCCATGTCGAACCGGGATACTCAGGATGTGGCAAGCGAGATTATCGACAACCTTGCTCACACAAGGACAAACAAGGATTTTGTGCAAGTTATAAAAAAAGTTTTGATTGATGATTAAAAATCAACTAACATAAAGCTCAAGGGGCATTTGGAAAAATAGAGAAAACAGAGGAAGGATAATGGACTTAAAAAAGATATTTTTGAAAGATGCTTGCCCGACATCCATCGGCGGGCAGGCTATAATGGAAGGGATTATGATGCGGGGTCCGAAACGGACTGCCATTGCAATCCGTTTGCCGGACGGCAGAATCCACATGAAGACTCAGCCCACGCCGCAAGGCAACAAATGGGGCAGGATCCCCCTTATCAGAGGCGTTATAAATTTTGTCGCATCATTGATCTACGGCACAAAGGTGCTGATGTATTCGGCGGAGATCCTCGAAAAATATTATCCGGAGGACTACCAGAAAGACAAATTTGACGTCTGGGTTGAGGAACATCTGGGCAGAGAAAAAGCATGGAACGTTCTGATGATACTTTCTGTGATTTTGGCGCTGGTAATGTCAATCGGCATATTCATGCTGCTGCCAACGGCGATAGTAGGCTGGTGCGCGGCGCTGACGGACAGCGTCTTGCTGCTGAATATAATAGAAGGCGTGGTGCGAATACTGATTTTCGTGCTGTATATTCTCCTGATTTCACGAATGAAAGACATCAAAACCGTCTTTCAATATCACGGGGCGGAGCATAAGACCATTCACTGCTTCGAAAACGGGCTGGATTTGACGCCGGAAAACGCCAAGACCTTTTACACCCTCCATCCGAGATGCGGAACAAGCTTTCTGATGTTTGTAATGGTTGTGGCGATTTTCGTGCACGTTTTCATGGGCTGGCCGAATGTTTGGCTGAGAATGGCGACGCGAATACTTGTGCTGCCGATAATCGCGGGAATTTCATACGAACTGCTGAAATGGGCGGGCAGAAGCGACAACATTTTGGTGGAAATTCTGAGTATGCCGGGACTCTATCTGCAAAAGCTGACCACCGCAGAGCCAAATTTTGAGCAGCTTGAGGTTGCAATCGCATCGGTAAAGGCGGTTCTAAACGACGGCGACGAAGTGCCGTATTTCGAGGGAATTTGCGACCTTGAGGGAAGATGTATAGAGGAAGACGTGCCGAAAGACACTGCCGAAGATGCGGTGACGGCAGAAACCGCAGAAACGGCAGAAACCGCGGAAACTGTGAAAAACACAGATACCCCTCCGGAGGCAGAGTAAAATGAGTTTACCATTAAAGGAAATCATAAAAATCGGCCAGCGGCAGCTAGAAAACGCAGGAGTAGCCGACGCGGCAATCGACGCAAAGGAGCTGTATTGCTACATGATGGGCGAGGGCAAGGTAACGCTGATGATGCGCTGGCAGGACGTTTTGCAGGACAATCAGTGCGAGGCGTATTTTGACCTGATCGCAAAAAGGGCGGAGAGGACGCCGCTTCAGCACATAACAGGAGAGCAGGAGTTCATGGGACTTGCCTTTACGGTCAGCGAAGATGTGCTGATTCCAAGGCAGGACACGGAAACCATGGTGGAAGACGCCATAGAACTGGCGACCAAAGGATCCATTAGAGGGTGCGAATATTCCGAGGGGAAAAACATAAAATCCGGAGCAGAAATCCTCGACCTCTGCTGCGGAAGCGGGGCGATAGGAATTTCCCTTGCAAAAAATCTTCCGAAAGCGAAGGTGACATGCTCAGACGTAAGCGAGGCGGCGCTTGCGATTGCAAAGGAAAACGCCGGCAGAAACGGCTGCAAGATAAAATTTGTTCAAAGCGACCTTTTCGAAGCGAAAGCATTTGCAGGAAAGCTGGGGAAGAAAAAATTTGACCTTATCATCAGCAATCCGCCGTACATAGAAAGCGCAGTGATAGAGGAACTTGAGCCGGAAGTGCGGGATCACGAACCGAGAATCGCTCTGGACGGCGGGCAGGACGGACTTGAATTTTACAGAAAAATAGCAGCGCAGGCTCACGCACACCTCAAAAAAGGCGGCGTTCTGATGCTCGAAATCGGATATAATCAGAGAGAGACTGTCAAGGAAATTCTCGGACAGACCGGCGTATACGAAAAGATAATAGGCCTTACGGATCTTGCGGGCAGGGACAGAATTGTCGTTGCAACCCTAAAGACTGAACCGAAAAAAAGGAGGTAGCCATTATGAAAATTTTGCTTATAACCGGAAGCCCTCACAAGATGGGAACCACCGCGGTGCTTGCGGCAGAGTTCATAAGGGGAGCCCACGAGTCGGGACACGATGTCATCAGATTCGACGCGGCGCAAAAAGACGTACACCCCTGCATCGCCTGCGAAAAATGCCACAGCGGGGTTTCGGCATGTGTATTTCGGGACGATTTTGACGAGCTGCGCGACGAAATTATCGAGGCGGACGCGATTGTTTTTCTCTCGCCAATTTATTACTACGGCATGACAGCGCAGATAAAGACCGTAATCGACAGGTTTTATGGCATTGACGGTGAGATACACAAGAACAAGAGGACGGCGCTTATGCTTGCTTTCGCAGACAGTACCATGGAGTCGGCGCAGGGAGCGGTAGCAAGCTTCTACGGCATGGCGGACTATCTCGAATGGGAAATCGTCGATGTGATCGCGGCGGCGAAAAGTCAGACTCCGGCGGACATTTTGAACACGGAATTTCCGAAAAAAGCCTACGAGCTTGGGAGAAAAATTCTCGGCGAAGCAAAGCAGCAGCCGGAAAATATGGCGGCGACCAGCCTTTCAGACCTTGTCAGCAGGCTTGCTAATTTCTCTCAGATTGCAGAAGAAGCGCTAAAAGAAACCGAGGAAAAAGATGTATTTCTCGATGCGGCGGATTTTTCACTTCAGTAGAAAAATTTTAATAAAAATAAACTTGACTTTAATAAAATTAAAGTCTATAATCTCTTTAAGGGCAGCCCTGCTAATTTAATTTTTATTTAGGAGGACGAGTTATGAGAAAAGAGATTAGGGGTACAAACCGATGTTGAAATTTGGAAATGATACAGTTGTTATTCCTTTAGCTCCATTCATTCTTCTCATTGGGCTTTTGGCTCTTGAGGTGTTAATTATAATCATGATTGTAAAAAGAATTTTGGGTAAAAAAAAGTAGAGGATATTTGCTCAGGGGGGAGAAGAGGCAAGTTGACATTGATCGCTTGCCTCTATACGCATAATTTATTATAAGGAGAAATTCAGCATGACAATTTCTGCCGTTCCTGAGTGGATGGAAAATTTAGAAGATGAAGATGTTATTTTTATAAAAAAATTCGTATTATGCAGCGGTTCGCTTAAGAAACTCGCGGAGAACTACGGCGTAACCTATCCAACAGTTAGACTGCGTCTGGATAAACTGATTGAAAAAATAAAAACACAAGAACAGGAAGATACCACGCCGTATATTAAACTTATAAAAAAACTTGCACTTGAAGATCGAATAGATTTTGAAGCGGCGAAGCTTTTGATTAAAACATACAGAAGTGAAAAAAATGAGGAATTTAAATGAAGATAATTGAAACGATTATCCAAAATATACTTTTGTTCTATTTCCTTGTTGTATATATTGGAACAATAGTGGGCTTGTTATGTGCTGAAAGAATAATGTTAATAGATAAGAAAACTAACCAGACAGTAATTCTCCTATTGATAATTGCATTTATATCCTTTTGTTTGTTTTTTATTGTTCCGGCGGAGAGTTATGAAACACGATACGAAATCATGAAAATTAATGTTAGCTCACAGGAAAGAACCTACGGCGTGCAAATTATTGCGGTTGAGCAAAGCGACAATAACAAGAAAATAATAAGCTTAGGTGAGTTTGTAACAAACGAAGGAAACGATAGTCGATATATGGCGGTCAGTATTGCTGACGGAGACATAATGTGCGATGAGCAGTCGCAGTACGGGAATTTGATTGCAGAATCTCTTATAGATAGGGGGATTTCAATCGGAAATTTTGAGGGTAAATCATGTATATATCAAAATTTGGCAGCAAAAGTTGATACTATGAATAATAATAAAAAGCCATGCAAAGCGATCTTGATTGCAAAAGCCTGCATAGTATTTATACCCGAGGCGTTCCTTATATTGCAGTACATGATCTTTGTTTTCTGCAACAAGAGGAAAATGATGCGGAGAAAAATAAAAATAAATGATTTATAAAGATAAACGGAGAAAAATACCCATGAGCGTGACGGTCAGCTGGATTATAAGTGTGTGTTTGGGCGCGGGATTGCTATTGATTGAATACTTGCTTTCCAAAAGGAAACAATTGTTGCTCGGACTAATACCGATTATTGCGGTAGTGGCGATTTCCCTTGCAACAAGCATCCATTTAAACAAGGTGGCATCGCAATATGAAACTGTGACTGATGTTTTCGCTATGCAAAACGGAATGGAAGCTACCATATGCCTAAAATTAGATAATCAGGATAATCCCGTCTGCTTTAGCAATATTCGCATAATTGATAAAAATGGAAAACAACGCGACGAAGCAGAAGTGAATTTTCAGGAGAACCAAACATCTTGCAGATACTCAGGGGCAGCTGCACACTTCAGGAGCAAATACTTACTGAATGGTGATAGCTTGCCGTTAAATATTGTGCAAAGCGAAATGGCTTTTTATGGAAATGCAAGTATTAGTCCCAAATTACCATTCAAAGTCGGTGCGATAATCTCAATCCCACTCCTTCTAATATATGCGTGCAATAGGATTTTAATCAGAAATAGACGGCTTAGGAGTGAGCTAAAAGAAATAAACCTGAAATTCCTATAAAAACATCAGATATTTATCCGCTGCCTCGAGGAATGCCGAAAGGCTCTCCATTTTCCAGTCCAAGCAAATTTTCACTTCAGTGCAGCGGATTTTTCTCGGATTTTTCTCGGATTTTTCTCGGATTTTTCGGATTTTTCGCAGAGGATTTTTTGAAATAAATGCTTGCAATTTGCCGCAGGGTGTGATATCATTTAGGGGCTGTAATGGGTTGCAGCCAGTTTAAATATGCTGAGGCGAAGGCGGAGGCAGGAAAGGAAGACGAACATGAAGGAAGGAATCCATCCTGATTATAAGGAATGTAAAGTAACTTGCGCATGTGGTAACACTTTCGTTACCAGGTCAACTAAAGAAGAATTAAGACTTGACGTATGTTCAGCTTGTCATCCGTTCTTCACAGGTGCAGCCAAGATGATTAACCGCGGCGGCCGTGTTGAGAAGTTCAAGAACAAATACAAACTCGACTAATAATCAGACGAAAACTAAACCGAAATATTGCATTTCGGTTTTTTTATGATATATCAAGGAGAACCAAATGTTTGATAAATTGGATTTCATATTGGAAAAATACGAGGAGCTTTCCATGAAAGTCTCAGACCCTGATGTGATAAGCAACCAACCGGTTTGGCAGAAGCACATCAAGGAAATGGGCGAAATGGAGCCTATCGTAAATAAATATAAGGAATACAAAAAGGCAAAGGAAAGCGTAGCCGAGGCAAAAGAAATGCTTGAAATGGGCGACGAGGAGCTTCGGGAGCTTGCAAAGATGGAAATTGCCGAGAACGAGGATAAGCTTCCGCAGCTGGAAGACGAGCTGAAAATTCTCCTTCTCCCGAAAGACCCTAACGATGAGAAAAATGTTATCCTCGAAGTCAGAGCGGGAACCGGAGGCGACGAAGCGGCGCTTTTCGCGCAGGATCTTCTCAGGATGTACCTCAGATATACAGAAAGGCGGGGCTGGAAAGCAGAGATCATGGACATGAACGCCACGGATATCGGCGGAGTCAAGGAGGCAAGCGTGCTTATCAAAGGAAAGGGCGCCTATTCCAGACTCAAATACGAATCCGGGACTCATCGTGTGCAGAGAGTGCCTGACACCGAAAGCTCCGGCAGAATCCACACTTCGGCGGCAACCGTTGCGGTGCTTCCGGAGGTTGACGATGTGGAGGTTGAAATCAATCCTAACGACGTGAGAGTGGACGTTTACCGTTCGTCGGGAAACGGCGGTCAGTGTGTAAACACAACGGACTCTGCGGTTCGTCTTACCCATATTCCTACGGGCCTTGTGGTAACCTGCCAGGACGAAAAATCCCAGATAAAGAACAAAGACAAGGCTTTCAAGGTTCTCAGATCGCGATTATACGATATGAAGCTTCGTGAGCAAAATGACGAGATTTCCGCAGAACGCAGAAGCCAAGTGGGCTCGGGAGACAGAAGCGAGAGGATCAGAACATATAACTTCCCGCAGGGCAGAATCACCGACCACAGAATCGGCATGACGATTTATAAGCTTG
The DNA here is from genome assembly GCA_963658905.1 of Bacteroidaceae bacterium. Classification (GTDB taxonomy): domain Bacteria; phylum Bacillota; class Clostridia; order Peptostreptococcales; family Anaerovoracaceae; genus CAG-238. Next base: position 6,693 of record CAVKSD010000006.1, on the reverse strand, counting down.
ACAGCTTCCTTGACGGGGAAATCGACGAGATAATCGACGGACTCATCACTAGCGATCAGGCAGAAAAAATGAAAAACTTTTAATGTAAAAAATATGTTTACCAAAATTTTCGGAACAACAACTGAAGAGATAGAAAAGGCGGCGGAGATTATCAAAGACGGGGGGCTGGTGGCGTTTCCCACGGAAACCGTATACGGACTGGGAGCCGACGCCCTGAATCCGGAGGCGGTGGGGAAAGTCTACGCCGCAAAGGGCAGACCCTCTGACAATCCAATGATCGTGCATATATCGTCAAAAGACGATGTGACAAAATTGACCGCAAAAATCACCGAAGATATGCAGAAACTGATGGACGCCTTCTGGCCGGGGCCAATGACCATGGTCTGCCCGGCACTTAGCATCATACCGAGGGTTACTACCGGCGGACTTGACACGGTGGGAATCAGATTTCCAAGCGATCCGGCAGCGGCAGCGCTTATAACCGCGGCGGGGACGCCCATCGCAGCGCCCAGCGCAAACCTTTCCGGAAAGCCAAGCCCCACATCCCCAAAACATGTGGTGGACGACCTGGAGGGCAGGATCGATGCCATAATCGCAGGCGGCGAGTGCAAGGCGGGAATCGAATCCACGGTGGTGGACATGACGGAGGAAACGCCGATGATTTTAAGGCCCGGAGTAATTACCCCAGAGGATATGTCGGCGGTTCTTGGGAAAAAAGTCGGAATCGACCCTGCGCTTTTGGAGAAACCGAATATAACAGGAGATGGGCTTTTGCAGACCGACGCATCTTTCAAACCGAAGGCCCCGGGAATGAAATACAAGCACTATGCGCCAAAGGCCGAAATGATAATCTACCAGGGCGAGCCGGAGGCAGTTAGACAAGCCATGGCAGAGGAAAAGCTAAAGCAAAACTCATACGGGCAAAGGGTTGAGATTATCGTCTTTGATAACGACCACCCGGAGGAAGCAGCGCATGATTTCTTTGCAAGGCTCAGAGCCTGCGACAAACAGGGCGTGGACGTTATATTGGCGTCGGCGCTGAGAGAAGACGGAATCGGCTTTGCGGTAATGAATAGAATGTTCAAATCCGCAGGTTACAATATAAAAAATGTTTAGCGAAAGGGGAAAGGCAAGATGAAAATTGCACTTGCGTCTGACCACGGCGGATTTACGCTCAAAGAAATAATAAAAAAGCATTTAGAGGAAAGAGGAATCGAAACCTTGGATCTGGGGACCCACTCGGAGGAATCCGTAGACTATCCGATTTACGGAAAGCTCTGCGCAGAGGCTGTTTCCGGCGGAAAGGCTGACCTTGGAATCGTTTGCTGCGGCACGGGAATAGGCATTTCCATCGCCGCAAACAAGGTAAAGGGAATCCGCTGCGGACTTTGCACCTCTGTAGAGATGGCGCATCTTACGAAACAGCACAACAATGCGAACATCCTCGCGCTTGGAGGAAGAACCACCGAACCTGCCCTTGCCATTGCTATTGTTGACGAGTGGCTGGACACCGAGTTTGAGGGGGGAAGGCACAAGCGCAGAGTTGATATGCTTGACCAAATGTAATTGATAGATAAATCAATGTTAATTTATATAAAAAAATAAGGAGAAAGACAAATGGGAAAAGTATTGGTATTTGATCATCCGTTAATTCAGCACAAGGTTACCCTTATGAGAAAGACAGAAACCAACAACAAGGAGTTCAGAGAACTTGCCAAGGAAGTTGTTACACTCATGGGCTACGAAGCGACGAGAAATCTTCCGCTTATGGACGTTGAAATCGAAACTCCGATCTGCAAGACCACGCAGAAAATGCTCAAGGGACAGGACATCGCCATCGTTCCGATCCTCAGAGCCGGACTCGGATTCGTAGACGGAATGCTCGCCCTTTATCCTAACGCAAAGGTTGGTCACGTTGGCCTTTACAGAGATCCCGATACACATACACCGGTAGAATATTACTGCAAGCTGCCTACCGACATCGACAAGAGAACGATTTTCGTGGTTGACCCGATGCTGGCAACAGGCGGCTCGGCAATCGATGCGATAAACTCCATCAAATCTCGCGGCGGGAGGGACATCATCTTCATGTGCCTTATCGCAGCTCCGGAGGGAATCGAAGCACTTCAGAAAGCACATCCGGACGTTGACATTTATATCGCACAGCAGGACGAAAAGCTCAACGAACACGCTTACATCGTTCCGGGACTTGGGGATGCCGGCGACAGATTATTCGGAACAAAATAATTGGAGGAAAAAATGAAATTTGATTTTATACCGGACAGCGTGAGCCATTTTGACAACGCCTACGACGTCCTGAAAGAAAGAGGATTCATCGAGCAGTCCACAAACGAAGATGAAATTCGCAGATTGCTCCAAAATGAAAAAGTTAAGTTCTACATCGGATTCGACCCGACGGCGGACTGCCTGCACGTAGGTCACTTCATGCAGGTCATCATCATGATGTATATGCAGAAATTCGGACATACTCCTGTGGTACTCATCGGCGGCGGCACCGGAATGGTGGGCGACCCATCCGGGCGTACAGACATGAGAAAGGTCATGACAGTTGAAACCATCGAAAATAACTGCAACCAGTTCAAGAAACTCTTTGACAAGTTCCTCGACTTCGACGACGAATGGGAATATGTAGGAAACGAGGGAGTTTACACCCCGGGACACCAGACAAAGGAACCGGAAGCCGGAAAGGCTGTTGCCGTAAACAACGCAAGATGGCTCCGGCCGCTGAACTATATCGACTTCCTCAGAGAAATCGGCACTCAGTTTAACATCAATACAATGCTCCGCGCGGAATGTTTCAAACAGAGAATGGAGCGCGAGGGCGGACTTACCATGTTCGAGCTTAACTATATGCTCATGCAAAGCTACGACTTCATGGTTATGGCGCGTGACTTCGACGTAAAAATCGAATTCGGCGGCAACGACCAGTGGTCGAATATAATCGGCGGCGTTGACCTTACCCGCAAGATGGTCGGCAAGGACGTTTATGGAATGACTTTCTCCCTGCTTACAAATTCCGAGGGTCAGAAAATGGGCAAAACCGCGAAGGGCGCCCTGTGGCTCAACGCAGAAAAAACCAGTCCATACGAGTTCTTCCAATATTGGAGAAACGTTACGGACGCCGATGTAAATAAATGCCTGAGAATGCTGACATTCCTGCCTATGGACGAGGTAAACAGACTTTCCGCACTTGAGGGTGCAGAAATCAACCACGCAAAGGAAGTTCTGGCATACGAAGTTACCAAGCTGGTACATGGCGAAGAAGAAGCCAGGAAAGCTCTCGACGGCGCTCGCGCTGCTTTCGGCGGCGGTGGAGACATGGCGAATGTGCCTACTACCCAGATGCCTCGCGAAACGTTCGAGGGCGAGGGTATCGGAGTCGTAAGCCTCATCAAGGAGCTTGGGCTTGTGCCGAACACAAGCGAAGGTTTCAGAACCATCGAGCAGGGCGGACTTACCGTAGGCGGAAACAAGGTAACCGACAGAAAGCTGGCGATTACGGCGGATATGTTTGATAACGATGGAACGCTTCTTATCCAAAAGGGCAAGAAGAAATTCCATATGATAAAATTAGGATAAATAAGATAGAAGGAGGACAAAAATGACGCACATCAAGACTATCGAAACACGCGACCTCGCAAAGAGCGTAAAGGACGGCGGCTGCGGCGAATGCCAGACATCCTGCCAGTCCGCTTGCAAGACTTCTTGCGGCGTAGCAAACCAGCCTTGCGAAAACAAGGAAAAATAAAATCGGGCGAAAGTCTGTCCGCCTGTACTTCGAGAGGGTGCAGGCGGTATTTTTTTGGAGGGGCGCAAGGGAAATCCGTAGCTGCTTCGGAAAGGAAAAAACATTGATACATCAATATAAATTAAACGGATATAACATCGTGCTAGACGTATATTCCGGCGCGATTCACGCAGTGGACGATCTCGCCTACGACGTCATCGCCTTGTACGAGAGCAAGGAGCCGGAGGAGATCTGCGAAGAAATGCTGGCAAAATATGCCGAAAACCCCGAAATCACAAGGGAAGAAGTCAAATCGTGTATTGACGATGTGACGGAGCTTAAAAAATCCGGCAAGCTTTTTTCTCCGGATATTTACGAGGGCATTTTCGGGGACTTCAAGAACAATTCCCGGGACATAAAGGCTCTGTGCCTGCACGTTGCTCACAGCTGTAACCTGAATTGCAGTTACTGCTTTGCGGGACAGGGAAAGTACCAGGGGGAAAGCGCGCTCATGCCACTTGAAGTTGGAAAGCGGGCGCTGGATTTTCTCGTAGAAAATTCGGGAAATCACATAAATCTTGAAGTGGACTTTTTCGGCGGGGAGCCTCTGATGAACTGGGAGGTCGTAAAGGAGCTTGTGGCTTATGGCAGAAGCCTTGAAGAACCAAATGGCAAGAAGTTTCGCTTTACCCTCACCACAAACGGCGTAAATGTGGACGAGGATGTAATGGAATTTGCAAATAGGCAAATGCACAATGTGGTTATGAGCATCGACGGACGCCCGGAGGTACACGACCGCTTTCGGGTGGACTATCAGGGCAGAGGAAGCTACGAAAAAATCGTCCCGAAGTTTCAGGAGTTTGCAAGGCAGAGAGGCGAGAGGGACTATTATGTTCGGGGAACTTTCACCCACGCCAATACGGACTTCGTAAATGACATATTGCATTTAGCCGATTTGGGATTTACCAAGCTTTCCATGGAGCCTGTGGTTTGCAGCCCGGACAGTCCCTCGGCGCTGACTGAAGAAGATTTGCCGGTTTTGCTTGGGGAATACGAGCGGCTTGCAAAGGAAATGCTTGCTCGCCGCAGGCAAGGAAAGCCCATTACATTCTATCACTATATGATCGACCCGACCCACGGCCCTTGCATTTACAAGCGAATCGCAGGCTGCGGCTCGGGCACGGAGTATTTTGCCGTCACTCCCCAGGGCGAGCTTTACCCTTGCCACCAGTTTGTGGGGGACGAAAAATATCTCATGGGAAACATTTGGGACGGGGTCAAAAACGAAGCCGTGCAGGAAAAATTCAGAAGCTGCAATGTTTATTCCCGCAGAGAATGTGACGACTGCTGGGCGAGACTGTACTGCTCCGGAGGCTGCGCGGCAAACGCCTATCACGCTGCCGGGGACATCAACGGTGTCTACGAATACGGCTGCAAACTTTTCCGCAAGCGTATGGAATGCGCCATCATGATGAAAGTAGCCGAAGCCGCCGAGGAAATTGACGGATAAGCGGGCAAATAACAGGAAATCGTGGTACTGCCCGGTAAGGACAATTTAGGGGCAATTTAGGAGTGGAATTTATGAATGCAAGGAAAATTCCCCTTTACAAAGTGCTTGGCATGGTGTAAGATACTTCTTAGAGATTTCGGAAAGGAAATACGATGATGCACGCAAATTTGTTTGAAAATTGCATGATGTTTGGCACGGCTCTTGCGGCAGGCAGGCAGGTTCTAATTTAGGGACTGATTTTTTGCGTGAGATAAAAGAAATTACAGCAGAACAATTATGATTTTTTGAAGACTTTTTGCGAAAGCCGAGCGGGGCGCGTTGCACCGCTTTGCAGGCTGCTCGCAGAGAGTCTTTTTGTGTACAAAAATAAATATAGTAACGAGGGTAACTAACGGAACGGGATGAAAAACCCACTGTATCAGCAACCGTGGAGCGCAAGAGCAATCAAGAGCGCCGAGCCGGGAGACGAGTTACGCTCGGATGTTAAAATCTCTGGGATAGTAGAAACGACATCAAGGCGAAAACCGCCAAGAAGTGAAACATTGTAGTATATACTGCCCATAGATTTATCGGGCAGTTTTTATTTTGCGAATAAAATGCGGACAAGACTTTTCATCCTTTATCGGGCGGCGCCGAGCGGCGGCGCTGCCCTGGGGAAATGGACGCCCACTACACACAAAAGGGTGTTTATATAGATCATCGCAAGCGGGATGCGCGAGGCAATCGGGCTGAGCCATAGCGACGCGAAATACAATACAAGGAGAAACAGAATGAACAATCAAGAAATAAGTTATTTCAAAAGAGCGCTAGTCATGCTCATGGCAGTAATCATGGTATTTACCTATATGCCGAGCATGGCATGGGCGGTGGACAAAGAAACTGGCGGCAATGAAAGCAGCACAAGCAATATTATTGCAAGCGGAAATTGTGGCGCTGCAAGCAATGAGAATGGTGCTGAGAGCGTTAAATGGGAACTTAGCACAGACGGCACGCTGACTATCAGCGGCACTGGTGCGATGGAAGGCTATAAGTCAGCAAGTAAGAGACCTTGGCATGCAAATAAAGAGCAAATTCAGAAGGTTTGTATAGAGAATGGCGTAACCAGCGTCGCAAACCACGCCTTCAATGGCTGTGCTAATTTGCAAAATGTTGCATTGGGAAATAGCATTGTTTCTATTGGCAGCTCTGCGTTTATAAATTGTTCTTCATTGACAGCAATCTCTCTGCCAGAGACTCTGACGAAAATAGGTGGCATGGCATTTATGGGTTGCATTGCATTAAAGAAAGTTACAATCCCGAAAGCAGTTACAGTGGTATCTGGAGGTGCATTTAATGGCTGCACAAGCTTGGAAACATTAACTCTTGAAAATAAAGTGACTGAAGACAGCCTGCCAATCAATGAACCTTATGGTACATATATTGATGGGTGTACCTC
>CAVKSD010000005.1:29844-38735 GCA_963658905.1 Bacteroidaceae bacterium | reverse complement strand
CCAGGTCTAAGTCGATCTCTATCGTGTCATCTGGTTTCAGTTGGGACAAAAGAACGACCGTCTCCACAGAGCCGGTCCATGGAAACATGTCGCAGGGGGTCGCCTCGCAAAATTCGTAGCCGCCCTCGGTGAGATACTTGATGTCACGCGCCAGGGTTGCCGGATCGCAGGAGACATATACAATTCGTGAAGGCTCTGCTTTTATCACCGCTTCCAGCAGCGGTTTCTCGCAGCCTGCCCTCGGCGGATCGAGAATCACCACATCGGCATGGGTAAGGCGCAGTGCCTCATCTTTTAGGATTTCGTCCTCAGAAACCATCTTGGGAAGTTCTTCTTCTGCCTTGCCAAAGACATATCGTGCATTTACGATGCCATTTATCGTCGCATTTCGGTTGGCGTCGATGACCGCTCCCTTGACCGATTCTATGCCGATAACTCTGCCCGGCTGCATGAACTTTCCTGCCTCTGTCGCTTCCGCTGCCTTCCTATTCATCTCAGCCGCCGCAAACAGTCCGATCGTTCCCACGCCTGAGTAAAGGTCAAGCACAGTTTCATCGCCTTTTAGCGATGCGTATTCCAAAGCCTTGTCATAGAGCCTTATCATCTGCTCACGGTTCACCTGATAAAACGATAGGGGCGAAATCTCAAAGCAAAGTCCGCCCACTTCTTCTATAATAGTTGGCTTTCCCGCAATGGTAATACATTCCTCGCCGAGTATCTGTCCCTCAAGATTTTTCGATTTGTTTATATTCACAACGACGCTTTCCAAATTAAATTCAACTCCTGCAAGCGGCCCGTCCTCATACACAGGCACATTATAAATCGCTTCGTCCAGCATCGTAACCAGCTTCTGAGCATTGGGAATTGCCTTGCCGTTTATCACCAGAATTACCATGACCTCGCCGGTTCCCGCCGCCGTGCGGACGATCAAATGCCGCATAAGCCCCTTGTCCCAGCGTGGGTCATAGGATGTTATATGATCTTCCTCCATAAATCTTCTAAGCGCTTTTGCCGCCGCCATGGCAGGTTCAGACTGGAGCAGGCAATCCTCGCAGTTTACGACTTCGTGGCTTTTCGGGCGATAAAATCCGATTCTCGGCTCATGGACAGGCTTTACGATTCCGCCCTTTTCCGTAATGAGCCCTCCGGTGCTTACAGGCATGCTCGCCTTGTTCCGATATCGGAATGGACTGCCGATAGATTTTCCCTCTGTCATGCCCATAATCGGCATAATCACAGGATCTTGCAAGCCCCCAAGCCGCGTGAGCTTTTCCCGAACCTGATTTTCTTTCAGGGCAAGCTGCGCCTCATAGCTTATGTCCGAATAAACGCATCCTCCGCAGAGCCCGCTATACTCGCAGAAGCTTTCCTGCCTATCTGGGGAAAGCTCCAGAACCTCGGTAACGCGAGCAAAGGCGTAATTTTTCTTGACCTTTGTAAGTTCTGCCCGCACAAGGTCGCCTATAGCCGCGTCCTTTACGAAAACCGCAAAGCCCCTCTCGCCGTCGTAGATTTTGCCTATTCCGCTTCCCTCTGCGCTCATATCTTCTATTTTAAGTTCTACAATTTGTCCTTTTTCCATTATATTTGTCTATTTCCTTCCCGCTTTTCATTTTTTAGCACGCTTTTCGACCGTTCTCTTCTAAAAGACCTTTATAAGGAGCAGCTTGCCACGAGCCACGCTGACCTCGGCCCGCCCGCCCTCAGTCGCCTCGTTACTGACCCCGTACTGATACTCGCACTGGATCCTTGCATTTTCCAGCGGATATTTCGCATTCCGTATGGTTATACCCTCCGCCTTCCCCGAAATATTCAAAAGTGAAAAGTACGAAAACTTCTCGTCTATATATACAGTCTCTTTCCCCACGATGCACATCTGCGAATAATCGTCCAGTATCGAGGCGCTTTTACCCACCCCATCAAGCATCAGGAGAATGGACACATTCGCAAGGCTGTGGTCAAGCCTTTGCCCGATGGCGCCCAGCAGCAAAAATTCCGAGAAGCCGCGTTTCAGCCCTTCTTTCACCGCGAAGACCGTGTCCGTATCGTCTTTTTCGCGAGGGAGCACTATAATTTCGGCATTTTCCCTGTTCTCCGTCAATGCTTTTTCCTTTGGATAGGAGTCAAAATCACCGATAATAAGATCAGGCCTTGCGCCCAGATTTTCGGCGTGGACAAGCCCTCCGTCGCAAAAAATAAAAAAGTCGTCTTTTGCTAAATATTCCTTTGCCCTCGCATAATTTTTGATTTCCGCAGCGCCGATAACCACGCATCTGCACATACTTTCTCACCTCTTTATCCAAAATTGTAACACAAAGCCGCCGAAAATCCAAGCGGATGTTGGGATTTTGCCTGTTTTGCGCCGGCCTTATCTCCGAAAGTTACCCCTTTTTTCTTGACTTTTAAGGTATATCAGGGGTATAATGGGGTATAAGGAGGTGCGTCATGGATATTTTTTATGATTATTCAGCTTATTCTGATTCCAAAGACAAGTTTTTTCGTCTTTCGGAGCTTGAAACCGAGATTGCCGGGCTGCCCGCAGGTTCCATCGGAAAGAAAAATGTCAACGGCAACACTTACTATTACCGGCGTTTTTACGAAAACGGCAAGCGAAAAGAAAAATACATTCCAAAAGCCAATGTTGCCGAAGTGCGAGCTGCCATCGAAAAGCGCAGAGTTCTTGAAGCGGAGCTTAAATCGCTAAAAGCCGATCTGTTGCCCGCAAAACCGCCTGTGGCAAAGGTTCCCGCCGTCGCTGACTCCGCATGGTCCTATAACGGTATCCCCTTGACCTTTGAGCATATGCAGGTATCCGAGGATACTTTCCGCTACAATTCAGGCGTCATAACCGGCTCTGCCCTTCGTGTTTTCGCAGAGAAATCCTCATCTTTTGGAAAGCGGGAATGTTTCCATGTTTTGCAGGAGTATATTGCAGGAGATTTTCCGGATAAAGTTTTGATTCTGTACGGACTCAGGCGCACCGGAAAAACCACGATGATGAGGCAGGCGATTGCCGAAATGCCGGCGGAACTCTTTGAAAAAGCCGCATTTATACAGGTCGTGCCGAGCATTACCCTTGCAGACATAAGCACCGACCTCAAAATTTTAGCCTCTCAAGGCTACCGATATATTTTTATCGACGAGGCGACCTTGCTTTCGGACTTTATCGAAGGGGCGGCGCTTTTTTCGGATATCTTCGCTTCCTGCGGCATGAAGATAATCCTGTCGGGAACGGACTCGCTGGGTTTCATGTTTTCCGAAGATTCACAGCTTTATGACCGCTGCGTGATGGTTCACACTACCTTTATCGCTTACCGCGAATTTGAAAGGCTGCTGGGTATCTGCGGAGTTGACGAGTATATCCGCTACGGCGGAACCCTGAGCCTTGGAGGCGCTCACTACAACGAAAGTTCCACCTTTTCCAGCCAAAAAAGCACCGACGAATATGTGGACAGCGCCATTGCAAACAACATTCAGCATTCCCTCAAATGCTACCAGGACGGCGATCATTTCAGAAATCTGCGTATTCTTTACGAACACGGCGAACTGACCGGTGCAGTCAATCGCGTGGTCGAGGACATAAATCATCGCTTCGCCCTTGATGTGCTGACCCGCGACTTTCGCAGCGGCATCCTTTCCGTTTCTGCACGGAATCTTCGCAAAGACCGCAACCATCCCAGCGACGCCCTTGACCGCATAGACCTTGAGGCGGTTACGGACAGGCTTAGGCGCAAGCTCGAAATTTTGAACGCAGGCGAGAGGAAAATCGCTCTTGCCGAGGAACATTGCAGCGAAATCAAGGAATATCTCGATCTTTTGGATTTGACCTTTGACTTTGATGTGATTTTCCTGCCAAATTTGTCGCAAAAAGAAACAAAGACCGTTATCTCCCAGCCGGGACTACGCTATTCACAGACAGAAGCCGTAATTTTGTCGCTGCTCGAAGACTCCGAGTTCTCCGACCTTTCCCTCGCCCAGCGAAACTACGCGCTTTCCCGCATCGAAAGCGAAGTTTTGGGCAGACTCATGGAGGATCTGATTTTGCTGGAAACGAAGATGGCATATCCGCATAAAAAAATCTTCAAATTGCAGTTTGCAATAGGCGAATTTGACATGGTTGCTTTCGACCCAAAGTCGGCTTCCTGCGAAATCTACGAAATAAAGCACAGCAGCCGGCGCTCCCCGGAGCAGTACCGGCATTTGGCAGACGCCGAAAAATGCGAAAGAACCGAATTTCGCTACGGAAGGATTACCGGTAAATACGTGATTTATCGCGGCGAGGCGCATTATGATAAGGATTCCGGCATTCGTTACCTGAACGTCGAAGAATATCTGAAAGGGCTTGGCGGTGCAAAACCGAAAACCGTTGGCCGCCCATAAAACCGCATAAAAAAACTGTCCGTTTCGGGTCGTCTCCGGAGCGGACAATTTTTCTGTCTTTACATGATTTTTACATGATTTTTCTAGTATATATTTATCGGTTTTCTTGAATGTTTCACCGCGTGCTTGATAGCCGCATTGTAGGCTTCTTCGTCGGCGTCGTGCTTTTCCTGAATCGCTTCTTTTAGCACCATGTCCTTGACCTTCATGAGCCTTGTCTGGTTACCACGCTCGTTTTCGTCAAGCCGCATCCTGATATATTTTATGGTCATCTCAAGCTGCGGAATCTTTACGTATTCCAGAGCGTTTACCCGGCGCCTGGTGCGTTCAAGCTCGGCGGCAAGCATCTGGGCTTCTTTCTCCTTTGCCGCAAGTTCCAACATCAGCGGGAAAATCTCCGCAAGGCTTGCAATAGCCGAGTCCAGTTCTCCGGAGGTATTTGCGTAGCCATAAGGATAGATATTTGCCGCATCCTCAGCAGTCGTTGTAAATTCGAAGACAGGAACATCGACGCTCATCACATTTTTGCCCGAAACCTCGAGCTTTACGCCCTGCTTCGGATACATCAAAGCCTCCTCCAGCCCCTGCCGGCTCATAACAGCCTGAGCAATTCCAAAGGACGCATAAACATCCGCAAGCTTTTCTTCCACACGGTCGCGAAGTTCTTTGTTCTCACGCGCAAGTTCAAGGAAACCTTTCATAAGCTCGTCTCTCTTATCCTTCAAGAGCTTGTGCCCCCGCACCGAGGTTGCGTGACGCTTTTTCAGCGTGGTCAGCATCATGCGGGTAGGATTCACATTGAGTCGTTCCACTTCCTTCGCCTCCTTCCTTGCATTACAGATACTTCTCTATATATTCGTCCTTGATACGCTTAAGCTCGCTCTTCGGAAGCAGGCGCAGGAGTTCCCAGCCGAGGTTAAGGGTTTCTTCGATGCTCCTATCGGTGTCGTAGCCTTGCGAAACATAGCGTTTCTCAAATTCCTGTGAGAACTTGGCATACATCAGGTCGACCTCCGACAAAGCCGCTTCTCCGAGGATTGCCACAAGTTCAAGGTTTTCCTTGCCCTTTGCGTAGGCTGCGAAAAGCTGGTTCATGGTGTCCGCGTGATCCTCACGGGTTTTGCCCTTGCCGATACCCTTATCCTTGAGTCTGGAAAGGGACGGAAGAACGTCGATTGGCGGTTTGATGCCCTTGCGGAACAGGTCGTTGGAAAGGATGATCTGCCCTTCTGTGATGTATCCGGTAAGGTCCGGAATCGGGTGAGTTTTGTCATTTTCCGGCATGGTCAGAATCGGAATCATGGTGATGGAGCCTGCCGAGCCTTTCTTTCTGCCTGCACGCTCATATAGCGTCGCAAGGTCAGTATAGAGATAGCCCGGATATCCTCTGCGGCCCGGAACTTCCTTTCTGGCTGCCGAAACCTCACGCAAGGCCTCCGCATAGTTTGTGATATCCGTCATGATTACCAGCACGTGCATTCCCATATCAAAGGCAAGATACTCGGCAGCAGTCAGCGCCATACGCGGCGTGGCGATACGCTCAACCGCCGGGTCGTTTGCAAGGTTCATAAACATTACGGTTCTGTCAATGGCTCCGGTTCTTCTGAAGTCAGAGGCGAAGAAATCCGCTTCTTCGTAGGTGATACCGATAGCCGCAAATACAACGGCGAAATTCCCCGCGTCGTCGCCTATTACCTTTGCCTGACGGGCAATCTGCGCCGCCAGATTCGAGTGAGGAAGTCCTGCACCCGAGAAAATAGGCAGCTTCTGTCCACGAACCAGTGTATTCAGCCCGTCGATGGCCGAAACTCCTGTCTGTATGAACTCCGCAGGATAGTCACGAGCCGCCGGATTCATCGGAAGTCCGTTTATATCAAGCATTTTGTCTGCAATAATCTCAGGTCCGCCGTCCTTCGGTCTTCCCATTCCGTCGAAAACTCTCCCCAGCATATCCGGGGAAACCGCAAGCTGGGTGCCGTGACCCAGGAATCTTACCGTGCTTTGTTTCAGGTTGATGCCCTGAGAAGCCTCGAAAAGCTGAACCAGCGCATTGTGTCCGTTTACTTCCAGCACCTTGCAAAGCCTTTTCTCCCCGCTCGGAAGCAGGATTTCGCCAAGTTCGTCGTAGGTAACGTCGTCTACGTCTTTTACCAGCATCAGAGGCCCTACAACTTCACTGATTGTCTTATATTCTCTAATCATCCGCTTCCGCCTCCTCTTTTACCAGCGCGTTAATTTCGGCGCGTATATCATTCATAAGTTTTTCGTATTTTTCGTCGATCTGATCTTCCTCAACATATTTGAATCGTCCGATTTCTTCGCGCTGCGGAATAGCCGCAACCTTTGCAAAGGAAGCGCCCTTAGCGATGCCCTCAAGCCCCTCTTTGTAGAAGCTGAGAATCAGTTTCAGCATCTTGAACTGCTTGTTCAGGGAAGAATATGTGTCTACATCGTGGAAAGCGTTTTGGTGCAAATAGTCCTCGCGAATCGACTTGCAGACCTCAAGCTTCATTCTGTCCTCTGCCGAAAGGGAGTCAACGCCTACCAGCTGGACGATTTCGTTAAGCTCTGCCTCCTGCTGCAAAAGCGCAAGAGTCTCGGCTCTCATCTCAGGAAATTCCTTGTCAACATTCTCAGCATACCACTTTTCCAGTCTTTCCACATAGAGGGAGTAGGACTGGAGCCAGTTGATTGCCGGGAAGTGTCTTGCATAAGCCAGCGCTGAATCAAGGCACCAGAATACCTTTACGATACGAAGGGTCGCCTGGGAAACCGGCTCCGAAATATCGCCGCCCGGAGGAGATACAGCTCCGATAGCAGAAAGCGCTCCGATACGCCCATCCTTTCCGAGAGAAACCGTCCTGCCGGCTCTTTCGTAGAACTGCGCAAGTCTTGAGGCAAGATAAGCAGGATAGCCTTCCTCGCCGGGCATTTCTTCCAGTCGTCCGGACATTTCGCGGAGAGCCTCCGCCCATCTTGAGGTGGAGTCTGCCATCAGCGCTACCGAATATCCCATATCTCTGAAATATTCCGCAATGGTAATTCCCGTATAAATAGATGCTTCACGAGCCGCAACCGGCATGTCGGAAGTGTTTGCAATAAGCACCGTCCGCTTCATCAGCGATTCGCCGGAACGCGGGTCTTTCAGCTCAGGGAATTCCATGAGTACATCTGTCATTTCGTTTCCACGCTCGCCGCAGCCGATATAGACTACGATATCCGCGTCCGCCCATTTTGCAAGCTGGTGCTGAACGACGGTCTTGCCGGAACCGAAAGGCCCCGGAACCGCTGCAACTCCGCCCTTTGCGATAGGGAACATCGTGTCGATTACACGCTGACCGGTGATGAGCGGCATCTCAGGCACCAATTTTTCTTTGTACGGGCGGCCTCGTCTTACCGGCCATTTTTGCATCATACAAAGAGGCTTGATATCGCCTTTTTTGAGATTTTCTTCGCCGTAGTCCTCCGTCAGCTTGATTTTGCATATGGTCTGGTCAACGGTATAGCTTCCGGATTCGATGGAATCAACGATGCCTGTTACTCCCACCGGAACCATGATGCGCTGAGTTACCAGCACCGTTTCTTCAACTTCGCCGATGATGTCTCCGCCGGAAACTTCGTCCCCTGCCTTTACGAGAGGCTTGAATTCCCAGCGTTTTTCTCTGTTAAGTGACGGGACTTTTATTCCACGGGTTATATTCGGCCCTGCCACTTTAACCATTTCTTCGAGGGGTCTTTGGATACCGTCGTACATCGTTTCGATGAGTCCGGGCCCAAGCTCTACCGAAAGAGGCGCTCCCGTTGTTACTACCGGAACTCCCGGCCCGATTCCTGCGGTTTCTTCGTATACCTGAATCGACGCCCTGTCCCCTCTCATTTCTATTATTTCTCCGATAAGGCCCTGATTTCCAACATGGACAACGTCATACATATTTGCCTGTTCCATGCCTGTTGCGACAACCAGCGGTCCGGATACTTTTAATACTTTACCTTCTGCCATTTTAGTTTCCTCCAAATAATATGTCCGCTCCAACAGCTCTTTCCACCGACTTTTTCACCGATGTCATTCCTATGCCGAGGCTGCCATCGCTACCCGGAATCGGTATGATTGCCGGCGTTCTTTGGTCTGTATATTCATCCACCTCGGAAAGCATATACTGATAAAGCTGCTCGGTAACATATATGATAGCGAAATCTTCTTTTGCAAGGTGTTTCAGAGTTTTCTTCGCCTCATCGAGATCATCCGTCGGAAAGACTTCGAGTCCCACCGCACGAAACCCCAGCACGCTTGCTCTGTCGCCTATTACGCCAATCTTATACATAAGTTTCCCTTAACCTTTCTGCGATCTTCTCCGCGCTCATCTTGGCACTGAGTCCCGCAAGAATAATTCTGAGATTCTTTACTTCCGTTTCCTTTGCGATTAGATATGCCGCTACGGTCTCCAGCCCGAAAGACTTGTACTTGCATTCCTTTGCAAATTCTATCTTCAGGTTGTCGAAGATTTTTTCCA
>CAVKSD010000005.1:0-29560 GCA_963658905.1 Bacteroidaceae bacterium | reverse complement strand
AGCATATCCGCAAAGCAGGCTCTGTCCAGTATGATATCGATTTCCTGGGGATCGCCTGTTTTGGCAAAGTTCTCTGCCGCCTCAGCGATTGCCTGTTTCATGTAAGAAGAAAGAATTGCAAAATCTCTCTTTCTCACCGCTTCCTCAAGCTTCTCAGGCGGAATTGATGCGGTTTCTGCGATATATGGCGCAGGATCAGTCTTTAGCGCCTCTGCCTTTAGCAGCACCTTTGCGTTGTGATAATCGTTCGGATAGAGAAAAAGCTTCATCTCCGGCTCTTCCGGCAGGATTGAAAATACCAGCTCGTAGGCTTCCTGCAGGCTCCGGGAAAGAATCTCCTCATAGGACTCGCTACCTGCGCCTTCCTTACTGTCCTTTCCGTCTCCGTATCCAAACTCTGCCAATGTCTTTATCGCCTCGGAAACACCCGGCTGCTCCGCAATTCTTTCGAGATCTTGCTTTTTCAGCAGGTGAACTTCTTTGCTCCTTATCAGAACCGACGGGAAAACATAGTCATATTCGTTTTTGTTAGCCATTTTTCGTTCCCCCTTTTAGGCGAAAAGAATCTTCGCGGCCTCTCCTGCGAGCTGCGGCTTATGCACTTTGACCAAGGATTCAATCGTGCAGTCCGCAAAGGTCGAGCGGTATGTGATGATATATCCGCCCTTCATGTCTCCTGCGTTCTCAGCCACTGTGAACCTCTCTGCATACTGGATCTCGTCGCCGTATTTGTCTCTGCGCTTCTGTGCAACCGCCGCGTTCAGCCCGTCGCAGACCTTCTGCCCGATACGATCTCTTTCCTCTGCGTTGAAGAGAAGGCTTCCGCCATACATATCCGCACTGGCTCCCAGAGTCACCAAAAGCTCGATGTATTCGTATTCGTCCATAGAAGCCAGCGCCTCCGTAGCCTTGTCAAAGCAGTCTGCCAAAATTTCCTGTTTTTTCTTTAGGATTATCTTTCCGGCGTCGATGTCGGCAACGGATTTTCTGTATTTTATGATATTTTCCTTTTCCGTCTCACCCTGTGCAAGGGCCTCGTTCAAAATTTTGTCTGCCTTTTCCTTTGCTTCGGCCAAAATCGACGAAGCCTCGCTCCGGGCCTTTTCCACCGCCTCGTCATATGCGGCTTTTGCTTCGCCGGTTATGCGATCGGTAATTTTTTCAATGCCCATAGTTTTTCCTTTCTCTTAAACCGGTATTCTCAGCCAGATAAGAACCGAAACAAGCAGCGCGAAAATTGCGTAAGTTTCAACCATAGCCGTATAGATGATACCCTTTACCAGCTGATCCGGTCGCTTTGCGGTGAGCTGAAGTGCAGCCGCCGCAGCCTTTCCTTGAGCGATACCTGACCAGATTCCAACCGCTCCGATAGGAATGCCTGCGCAGAGGAAATAGAATCCCTGAGCCGGGGAAAGTTCGATCATGTTGCCGCTGAGCAGGCCGATTTTTACCATAATCAGGAATGCTATGATAAGCCCGTAGATACCCTGAGTACCCGGAAGCGCCTGAAGTATGATTGTTTTACCGAATTTTTTCGGGTCTTCTGCAACTACCGCAGATGCAGCCTGTCCTGCGATACCAACGCCCATAGCCGAGCCGATGCCTGCCAGCGCAGCTATTGCGGCTCCCAAAATTGCTAAACAGTTTCCAGCATTATATAAGAAAAACATCTTGTATCCTCCTAATCATTGTCTTTTATTAGATTTTCTCGAGATTTTATCGTTAGATTTACCCGTTAAATTTAGTCGTTTTCGATTCTGATATATTTTGTCTTTGCTCGGAACGGCTCAAACGGCTCGCCGCCGTCGATGTAGAATTTGCCGAAGAATTCAACATACTGCAATCTTGCCGAATGTATGAAAGCTCCCAGCATATTTATGGCGAAATTTATCGCATGTCCCACAGCAAAGATCAGTATAAACAGTATCAATCCCGCGACGCCGCCGCCAAAGAGTGATCCCATGGTATTTACAACCTGGGCGATAACTCCGGTGGCAAGTCCCAGCGCAAGGAGTCTTGCGTAGGACAGAATGTCCGAAATCCAACTGGTTATATTATATAGATTTGCAAAGGCACCGGTAATCATGCCAAAGCCCCTCTTGCCTCTTGCTCCGGCAATCGCAAGTCCTATCGCGCCGATTATGCTCATCCACTTGCCTATGGTAGCAAGCGCAGCCGAGTCAAAGGCAGCCGCCCCGCAAAGCCATGCCGCAAGGCCTATAATCGTAACATACCAGACGCCCTCGCCACATATCGCATCGATGATCTGTCCGTCCTTTATCTGCATGTACGCCTGAATTCCCATTCCGATAAACAGGTGGATCACACCCAGAATCAGCGAGAATATAAGGAGCTTCATCGGGTCCTCCAGAGGGTTGAACCAAATCGCATTGAATGCGATTTCCTTTCCCAGGAAAGTTCCCGTAAATACGCCGATCAAGTCTCCGAAAAAGCCTCCGAACAGCGCTCCCCAAATCACCGTCGAAATGCCGCAATAGAAAAACAGCTTCATCATCTTTTGCATCGTCCCCTCAAGGTCAAACTTTTTGAGTATAACCCCGCAGCCTATGGCAAGCATGAGCCCGTAGCCCGCGTCGCTGAACATCATTCCGAAGAAAACGATGTAAAAAAGCGAATAGATTGATGTGGGGTCAAAGCCCCGGTATGCCGGAAGGGAATACATCTGCGTAATGACTTCCGTAGGTGCGAAAAAGCTCTTGTTTTCCAGTAAAACCGGAACTTCCTCATCATCTTCCGGATCTCTGAATTTGTAGTAGGCGCCGTTTTCGTCAAGCACCCGTAAGACCTCTCCCGTCATACGCTGAGGCACCCAGCCTGCCAGCATGAATGTTTTTTTCGTCCTGAGAAGCTTTTCCCGGATTCTCTCTTTGTCCTCGCGAATCCTGAAAAGGTCCGCATAATCCTCGATAGCTTCCTTGGAAGTAACATGTTTTGCGATTTCCGCTTTGAGACGGGCTGCTTCTGTTTCCGCCGCTTTTGTTTCGATATTTAATTTTTCTAAGTTTTCCGTTGCAGTTCCGCTGAACCCCGCAAGGTCAATTTCAGAAAAGCCTATATTTTTGAGTATGGCGAGGCATTCTGCCGTTTCGGTTTTGCCGCTTATCATCGCCACATAAATGAAATCTTTCTCGTCGCTGACTTGCTTTAAATCAGCAAAGCTAAAGGATTCTTCGGCACCTGAACTTTTTATCAGTGCCATGGCTTCCTCAAAGGATTTTACTTCCGTCTTTGGAAGCGCTCCCAGCGTTATATCTGCCGTTTTCGTGTGCCGCTTGCCAAGGTCAATATCCAGTCCCTGCCAAGGTCTTAGCATCATAACGCTTGCCGAAGCTCTGTTTATGCGATTTTCTGCTTCTTTCACCGCTTCTTCGAGCTTCAAAATTTCTTCTATCTCACAATACATCTTTTCTTGCGCCGCCTCGACCTTTGCCATGTGCGACGACTTTACCCTGCGTCTTGTAAAAATCAGCGGCTCTTTGAGCTGTCCGAACTTTGACAGGGCCTCAAGCGCCTGAGTTGCTTTCGCCACTCTGCTTGCAAATTCCTCCGCGTCCTTTGAGACGCAATCCTGCGCAAGTCCGATATTACCGGCTTCCTCGAAGTCTTCGGGTCTTTGCTCCGTAAGCTCCACTACGCCCAGTCTCATCAGCTCGGATATCAGCCTTTTCTTGTCATGTTCCAGTCCAAGAACTGCAATTCTTTGCATTTTAACAATTGACACTGATCTTCGCAATCCTTTCCGCTATCATCTCGATAGCCTTAGTTTTTTTGGTTTCTGCCTTCTCGGCAAGTTCTGCCGCCGAAATCTCGGCCTGCTTCAGCGCATTTTCGTAGCGCTGTTTCGCCTCATCCTCGCCCTCTCTAAGGAGCGCCTGGGTGCGGTCTTTTGCCTGGCTTTCAGCCTTTTCAATTAGTTTTTTTGCCTCGGAGTTTGCATTTTCAACGATTCTCGCAGCTTCCGACTTTGCTTCTTTCAGACAAAGCTCGGCATTTTCCTCGGCTTTGCGAATCGTATCTAGTTCTTCCTTAAACACATACTCGCCTCCTTTTTTGAAAAATCCCTACCCCATATATATTTTTTACCCCTATCTGAAACACTCAAACTGATTTTTTGCATTCTTGTACTAAATTTTGAACATCCACGAAAATTTTGCCCGAAAGTTTGTGGCAATTACAAGGTTGAGAGGCAATGAAGGGGCAATGAAGCGGCGGGGGCCTTGGCGTTCAAAAGCGCAAAAAACACTTTGAGGGCTACAGATTGTAGCCCTCAGTTTTCATGTATTGAAGCACCTTGTTTGCTGCGGGGCCTGCAACCGAGGAGCCGTAGCCGCCGTTTTCCACGCAGACTATAAAGGCATAGTCTCCGGCGAAGCCGCAAAACCAGCTGTGAGGAGCTTTGCCGTTTCCCACCTCAGCAGTGCCGGATTTTGCGTGTAGTGACAGATTCGGGTAGTTAGCGTCGCCGTAGGTGATTTTTACATTGTTTCGCATCATATCGGAAAGCTCGCTTGCGGTATCCGAGTTTAGGAGGCGGACCGTTCCCCCAGAGGCGCTTTCAGATTCCTTTCCGATGAGCTTTGCGCCTTTGCCTACCAGGGATTCGTCGAGAAGCAGTGTCGGCAGCGCCGCCTTGCCATTATTTGCGATTGCTCCCATGTATACCATCATGGAAAGTGGGTTTACCTGGTCCTCAAACTGGCCGATTCCCGCCCATGCCACATTGACATCGGCAGAATCGAAGTTAAAGGTCCCTGCCGCCGATTTTATTCCGTCTATATCGTAGGATTTCGTAAGTCCAAGCGATTCCGCATATTCTGCGAGGACATCTCCCCCAAGCTCCATGGCAAGGGTCGCATAGGCGCAGTTACAGGAATTTGCGAGGGCACCGTAGCTGTCAACGGTACCGTGAACCTTTGGGCATGTAATCTTATCTCGTCCTACGGTAAGGCTCCCGGTGCATTTGTAGCTCCATATATCGAGCCCCTCAAGGTTTTCGATTGCTGCAGCCGTGGTCACCAGCTTAAAGATTGAGCCTGGCGTAATCGTTGCAGAAATCAGCTTGTTCATATATGTACCCGGCAGTGGGTCTGAAAGGACGTTTTCCCCCTTTTCACCCGGATCGTAGGTTGGGGTGCTGACCATGCAGATTATATCGCCGGTTTTGTAATTGTAGACTCCCACGAGTCCGTTTCTGCCTGCGAGGGCATCGCATGCAGCCCGTGAAACTTTCGAGTCAATGGTAAGGTAAACCTTTGAGCCTGCGGATTTGAAAAGACCGCTCGTTCCGGTCACGAAGTTATATCCTGTCATCTTGCTCCTGAACGCCACGTTTGCTCCGGTAGCGATGTTTCCTCCGGGGTCGCCGGTAGCGTGGAGATTAGCTCTACGTATCAGCTCGTCGGAATTGTATTTTGTGCCGCTTGAAGTGTTTTTTAGAAGTCGTTTTCCGTTTCTGTCATAAACCGCACCGACGCTGAGTTTTCCGTCTGTATAAATATGACTGTTCGCATAAAATGTCGCCCAGTCTGCACCGTTTATTTCAAGCTTTGCCACGAAAAATATCAGGCCTGCCACCAGCACCGCCACCAGCGCAAGGCAAAGGAATGCTCTTTTTTCAAGTTTTTTCATCTGCTTCTGCCCCCTTTCACCGCAAGGCTAGCATTTTCTCTGGTGTCCGCCGACTTTAGGAAAGCAAGAAGCGCCCATGAGACGATCATGCTGGTGCCGCCGTTTGAGACGAAAGGAAAGGTTACGCCTGTGAACGGCAAAATGTCCGTGCAGCCGAATATATTTAGCATGGTCTGGAAAATGAACATACTCATGGCGCCGCAAGATGCAATGGTGTAATATGTAGAGCGTCCTGCCATGATGGAGCGCACCGCGAAGATTGCAAGGGTCACAATGGAAAGTACAGCAAGCGCCGCAATAATCAGCCCCCACTCCTCGATCAAAATTCCGAAAACCATGTCCGTGTCGGCAGCAGGCAGTGACTTTAGCCAACCGTTTCCCGCTCCGCAGCCCGTCAGCCCGCCACTTGCCGCAGCGGAGAGCGTTCTGCTCTGTTGGTAGCCTGCGGCGTTTACCACATCCGCGTCCCAAACATGTCCCCAGGTCTGAAACCGCGCCGCCACATAAGGTTTGAATTGCAATATAATGAAGCCTCCTGCCGCGGCAGCCCCCACCATAAGAAAGAGTTTTGAGAAGTCGCCGCTTCGCAGGAAAGATATGATTAAAAATGTTACAAAAAATATTATCGCCGTGCCGAAGTCACCCATCAGTCCCAGGCAGCCGAAACAAAACGCCGAAAAGCCCATGAAAATCCACAGGTTTTTCTTTTGAAAAAGTTCGTCCAATGTCGCCGCGCCTATCCAGATAAATGCGACCTTTACAAGCTCCGAGGGCTGAAAGGTCATGGCGCCAATGCTGATCCAGTTTTTCGCTCCGAAGCCGAAAGTCCCTATGGTAAGGTTTGCAACCAAAAGAACCACAGCCCCTATGAACATCACGTAGCGCAAGGCTTTTGCCCGTTCCAGATTCCGAAGCAGCATACACATCACGAACATGATGAAAATTCCTATGACTATGGCAATCAGTTGTTTTGCCAGCTTGTCCGGCGCAGAAGTAGCCACCACCGCCAAATTCAGGGTGGATAGGAAAAAGGCTATGGTTTCCATCTCCACCGCGTTCCTGCCAAGTATTCTAAGCACCGCCATGTAAATCCACATACAGGCAGAGAGTCCGCCAAAGGCAATCAAGAGCTCTCCCAAATATTCTGTGCCGATCGCGAGCCAAAGCTGCAAAATCGTCAAAACTTGAAAGAGAGTCAGCGCCGCAAGCCCCGGCCCCGCGCTCATAACCTTTGTGTCGGATTTTCGCATGGCAAGGTTGTTGCTCTTTTCTTCGAGACTTATGGGAAGCAGGGTAAATTCCGTGTAACCGGCGCGGATTACGTCCCCGTATTCCAGTTTGATCTCCGTCCCCATTTCCCCCTCGCGGCTTACGAGAACATCGTTTATATATGTACCGTTTTTTGAGCCGAGGTCGCGATAGCACCAGACGCTTTCCTCTCCTACGGGCTCCCGCATGAGAATGCCGTGGTTTCGCGAAAGAGCAAGGTCTTTTGCCACGATATCGCAGCTTCCCGCCCTGCCGATCACGTTTTCCCAGTGGGTAATTGGGGCGCTTTCCTCGGAAACCACGTCCCAAGCGCCGTATTCGTCCTGCCTATAGGTTTTTATGTGTATGTACGCCCAGACCTCCGCCGGGTTTTTTGCCCGTATCAGCGAGAGGATGGAACGCGCCAAAATATAAAGAGCGAGCGCGACGAAAACCCATCGCACTGCTCCCGTGTAAAGCATCTCAAAGCTGAAATTTTCAAAAAAATCTTTCATAATCCATATCCCCGGGTGACGGCGGTTTGGCGGCGGCTGCCCGCGGAACGCGGGCGCGCCGCGTGTCGATTGTCAACACGCAGGTCGCACTGTGGCGCTGCGCATCGGATTTTATCGACACGCGGCGCATCTCCCCAGGAGATAGCCGCCGCCCCGCCTTTTACACACTATTTGATAAGGAGCAATGCGCCCTTTACTATGTCGTCCTTTGTCATGCCGTATTTTTTCCGCAGCTCGTCGGGCTTTCCGGATTCCCCGAAAGTATCTTGCTGCCCTACCATATACATTTTTACCGGGCAGTGGGTGCACGCAACCTCAGCCACCGCCGAGCCAAGTCCCCCGATTACGGAATGTTCCTCCGCCGTCAGGATGGCGCCTGTTTCGCAGGCCGCCTTTACCACAGCCTCCGCGTCGAGGGGCTTTATGGTGTGCATATCTATAACGCGAGCCTCTATTCCATGCTCTGCCGCAAGTTCCTCCGCAGCTGCCATTGCTTCGCTTACCATGATTCCGGTGGCGATGATCGTAACATCCGCGCCATCTCTGAGCAGCGCCGCCTTGCCGATTTTGATTTCCTTGGCGGTTTCTTTTGTATAGAATGTAGGCACAGCCGCCCTGCCAAGTCTTATGTAAGCCGGTCCCTCAAAATCCACAGCCTGTCTGATGAGTTCCGCCGCGCTTGCTCCGTCCGATGGATTGATTACCGTCATTCCCGGAATGGTTCTCATAAGGGCGATGTCCTCAAAGGTCTGGTGGCTGGCTCCGTCCTCGCCTACCGTGATCCCCGCATGGGTTGCGCAAATCTTTACGTTGGCATGGGTGTAGCCGATGGAGTTTCTGATGATTTCAAAAGCTCTGCCTGCTGCAAACATGGCGAAAGTGCTGGCGCAGACTACTTTGCCGGAAAGGGCGATGCCGCAGGCTGCCCCGTAGAGGTTTTGCTCTGCGATTCCCATGTTGAAGAATCTCGCAGGATATGCTTTTGCAAAGTCCGCCGTCATGGTTGACTTTGAAAGGTCTGCGTCCATAACCACAAGGTTTGGGTTTTCTGCTCCTAGCTGCACCAAAGTTTTGCCATATGCCTGGCGGGTCGCCATTTTTTCTGTTGCTTCCATAATTGCCATTACCACTCACCTCCAAGTTCTGTTACTGCCTGCTTTGCTTCGTCTTCCTTCGGCGCCTTGCCGTGCCAGCCGGGGTTATCCTGCATAAAGGAAACGCCTCTGCCTTTGTTTGTCTTTGCGATTATCGCCGTAGGCTTACCCTTGCAAGCCTGCGCCTTGTCGAAAGCGTCGAAAATCTGCCCGAAATCGTGTCCGTCGATCATCAAAACATTGAAGCCGAAAGCCTTAAATTTTTCGTCAATTGGCGCAACGGTCATTACGTCCTCGTTTTTTCCGTCGATTTGCAGCCCGTTCCAGTCAACGATCACGCAGAGGTTGTCCAGTTTATAGTGAGCCGCCGACATCGCGGCTTCCCAGATAAGACCCTCCTGAAGTTCGCCGTCCCCAAGGAGCGTATAAATTCTGCCGGTTTTTTTGCCGTCTTTTTCGTCTAATTTTCCTGCCAGCGCCATGCCTACTGAGACCGAAAAGCCCTGACCTAGCGAGCCTGTGGACATTTCGATTCCGGGGACCTTATCTCTGTTCGGATGTCCCTGAAAATGGCTGCCGAGCCTTCGGAGGCTCATCATGTCCTCAACATCGTAGTAGCCTCTTTCCGCCAACGCCGCGTACTGCACCGGGCCTGCGTGTCCTTTGGACAAAATGAACTTGTCTCTGCCCTCCATTCTCGGATTTTCAGGGTCGATGTTCATGACCTTGAAATAAAGCGCGGTGACTATGTCCGCCGCCGAGAGCGATCCGCCGGGATGCCCCGACCCTGCTTTATGTACTGCTTTGATGATGTCGATTCGAATCCGAGACGCGATGTCTTCGTACTTCTTAAAATCCATTTTTGTCCTCCTGCCGTATATGATATGGTAATATTTATTTGAATTTCGGAAAGACGGGCGGCGGGCGAACCCTGTTTGGTCTTTAGGTTCGCGCCGTGCCGCAGGCACGGCCGCAGGTCCCATGACCTGCAACCGTCGCCGCCCTTTTTCCGAAAAAGCTTACATCACTATTTTAATGGTTTTCGTTTAAATTGGCAATGCCTAAACTTACGCTCAGTGCCTCGTCAACCGAGGGAATTTGCGTGTCGCTTAGGGTGCCGATCCTTTCTTTTAGTCTTTGCTTGTCGATGGTTCTGAGCTGTTCCAACAAAACCACCGAATTTTTGCTGAGTCCTCCCTGTGTGGCTGCAAGCTCTACATGGGTGGGCAGCTTTGATTTTCCTGTCTGCGAAGTAACAGCCGCCACGATGATTGTCGGGCTGTATCGGTTTCCAACATCGTTCTGTACTACCAGTACAGGTCTTACTCCCCCTTGTTCAGAGCCTACCACGGGACTTAAATCAGCAAAATAAAGGTCTCCTTTTTTTACTATCAAAGTCCAACACTCCTTTTGCGAAATTATGCTCGTTTTTATCCGCGCAAAATTTCTTTTACCAAATTCGGTATCAAAATTCTCTTTCGTGTTTATACTTCGCTCAAAATCTTTTTAATTGCATAGGCTGTATAAAGGGCAATGTCTCCGGCGGTAACACCGTATTCTCCCAGTTCCGCTGCCGCCAAGTCTCCTGCCAGTCCGTGGATATACACTCCCGCAATGGCTGCTTCGAAAGCATCGATTCGTGCGGGCGCAAGGTTATTTTGCTGGGTTCGAAGCTTCGGCTCGCAGTCAGGTGCAAAATCCTTGCCGGTTTGCCTTCGCTGTCCCGCAAGGCTTGTGATTATGCCGGAAAGCACGTCTCCCGAGCCTGCGGTTGCCATGCCGGGATTGCCTGTGGTATTAGTATATGTCTGTCTCCCCGGTGCGGCTACTAAAGTGCCTGCCCCTTTCAGGACTATTATTGCTCCGGTCTTTTGGACGAGGGCATCTGCGATCTTTTCCCGATCCTCCGCAGATGCCGTACTCGAAAAGTCGAAGGCATCCGCAGACAGCGCATCAGGTTGCTGTGATTCTGACAGGGCAGTCGGCACATCAGACTGCTGTGAAACTGACAGATCGGTTGGCGTTTCCGATTGCTGTAAGGCTGACAGTTCAAGCGGCGTTTCCGGTTGTTGTGAGGCTGACCGATCGCGCAGCGTTTCCACTTGCTGTGAGGCTGACAGATCGGTCGGCGTTTCCGATTGCTGTGAGGCTGACCGATCGCGCAGCGTTTTCACTTGCTGTGAGGCCGGCAGGGCGGTGGGCGCGAGGCTTGCGTCGCCGGGGCGGGTTGCAAGAGGCGTGCCCACCGCTGCCAATAGTCTTCGGGCTTCACCCATGTGGGGCGTCAAAATCGTCCGCGCAGGATAAAGCTCCCCTCGCCGCCTCAATAGCTCAAAAAAGTTGTTGCGAGCGATTATATTCAGCCCGTCGGCATCCACCACCAAAGTCTTTTCGTATGAAATTAAAAGCTCTTTTACGAAGTCGATGCTTTCCTTTTCCTCTCCAAGTCCCGGACCTACGCAGATCGCATCAAAATCCGCAAGGTTCTGTATTGGAAGGCGTCTCTCGACACAGGTGGCTTCCGGAACGCCGACCTGCACTATAGGAAACAGGCTCAGGGGGATGGCCGTCCGGACGAGTCCGGAGCCGGCGCGCAGCGCCGACCGCGCCGCTAAAATCGCGGCGCCGGCCATACCCAAAGAGCCGGCAGCGATCATGATCCGACCGCAATCGCCCTTATGTATTTCCTTTTTTCGTCTTCCGATTATATTTTGGACCGTTTTTTCCGTAATAATACTTGCCATTTTAAAATTTCTCCAAAACCAACAGGATTCCATACCGGCGGCGTAAGCCTGCTGCCGCGCCCGTATCTCGCACCCTGCGCTTCTACTCGCTTAACACCCGAAGCAGGTCGCCGAATATTCCGTATGCGGTCTGCTCGATTTCCGGCTCATGCTCCACAATCGAAACCTTTTTCATCAGATCCGTGGTTATGGAAACAACCGATGTCGTGCTGTTTACCGAAGCCAGCATATCCGTAACCGGAACTTCCCGCGGCTCAACGACCGCCCTTACGCTGCCGTCCGATTTCCGTATTCCCTCACATATAAGCTTGATCTTGCAGCCTCTATCCTGAGCCGCCCGGATATCCGCTAAAGTGATATCCTCTATGCCCTTTCGCTCCACCTTGTCCGGCGTTATCCCCGCATCCATGAGAACATTCAGTAGCGCCGTGATTTTCGCCGCCGCGTCATATCCCTCGATATCCATGGCAGGATCCGCTTCGATAAAGCCCATCGCCTGCCCGCTTTTTATTATTTCGTCGTAGTCCTTCCCCGCAGCCATTTCTTCGAGAATATAGTTCGTAGTGCTGTTGAGAATGCCCGAAACCTCCGTAACCTCAGCAAGGGCGAGGGTTTTTTCCACCAAGTTGAAAACTGGGGTTCCGTCCATTACCGTAGTCTCGTAGAAGAATCTGCAGCCCTTTTGTGCCGCCATATCCCGAAGCTCCGCAAATTTCCACGCTATCGGGCCTTTGTTCGCCGTGATTACGTCTTTTCCCCGCGAAAAGGCAGCTTCGATATGGGTGATGGCAGGTTGCCCCGTAAAAATGTTCAGCGGCGTCATTTCCACCAGCACATCATAGTCTGCCTTTTGAGCAATCTCCATGGCATTCATTTCCGAAAGAGGCAGCCGCGCCGAAAAAGCGCCGGTCGTTTCTATGTCCTCTATTGCCGTCCCAAGGTTGATGCCAAGATGTACATCGTCAGCCGCCGCAACCAAATTTCCGCGAGAGCCTGTGGCTATCGCCGTAACAATTACGCTGTATCCGTATTTTTCTTCTATCTGTCCGCGTTTCTCCGTAAGAAGTTTTGCAAACGCCCTGCCGGCGTTGCCAAAGCCCATGAGGGCGAGTTTTTTTGTCTTTCTAGTTTCCATCGTTATCTTATCTGCATCCTCCTGTTAAGTTCATTATGCAAAAAAATTGTCCGTCTGGAGCATAAACCCGAATTTCGGACAATTTTTTACTTATTCAAAGGCCAAGGAAAAGGCTTGCCATAGCAAAATATATGCTAAGCGCCACTGCGTCGGAAATCGACGAAATGGCAGGATTTGCTATCAGCGCCGGGTCAAGTTTCACGCTCTTTACAATCAGCGGAACCATACTGCCCAGAACCTTTGCAAATACTACGATGAGCAGCATCGCGGTGCAAACCGTAAGGGCAATTGGCACCGAATATCCGTCCAAGAGACATATTCTCAGGAAGTTAAAGGCGCTCAGAATCGTTCCTATGATCAGTCCGATTCTTACCTCTTTCCAGAGAATTTTCAGGGCGTCTGAGGTATCGACTTCTCCCGTGGCAAGTCCGCGGATAATAAGCGTTGCCGCCTGGGAGCCTGTATTCCCGCCGGTTCCCATGAGCATTGGCATATAGGCGACGAGACAGATTATCTCCGAAAGCTTTGCCTCAAAGTTTGTAATTATCATTCCCGTGAAAATATATGCGACCATCAGGATAAGCAGCCACGGGAGTCTGCTCAGGGCGTGTTTCCATACCGAAATATCCAGATAATCCTTGTCCGGGTCCTCAAAATTGATGACGCCGTTCATTCTCTCGATGTCCTCTGTTGCCTCTGCTTCCATTACGTCAAGGATGTCATCGACGGTGATGATGCCCACCAGCCGGTGTTCCTTGTCCACAACGGGCATTGCCAGAAAGTCATATTTCTTGAACTCCTCGGCAACTTCTTCCTGGTCATCATACACATTCAGCCACACATAATCCGTATGCATGATGTCCTTGATCTTGACATTATCGTCGGTAATTACCAGGGTGCTGAGGGAAACGATGCCTATGAGCTTTCTGCCCGCGTCCTTGACATAGCAGGTGTAAATCGTCTCCGCGTCCATTCCCTCTTTTTTTATGTGTGCCAGAGCCTCCCCCACGGTCATCTCCTTTTGCAGGCTAATGTACTCAGGGGTCATCAAGCTGCCTGCGCAGGTGTCCGGGTAGTTCAAAAAGTTGTTAATGAGCTGCCTTTCGTTCTTTGGGGTTTTCTCGAGAATTTTATCCACCAAATTCGCCGGAAGCTCTTCCAAAATGTCGATCTTGTCGTCGAAGTCAAGCTCTCCGACTATGTAACTGAGTTCCTTATCCGTGATGCCGTCAACGATTTTGAGCTGGTCGTCTGACGGGAGATAGGAAAATACCTCCACCGAAACATCCTTCGGCAGAAGCCTGTAAACCACAACTACCTTTTCGATATCGTCCGGATCCTCCAAAAGTTCCTCGAACATTTCGGCGATATCCGCATCGTTGAACTTCAAAAGTTCGTCTTTTACCATGAAGTATTTTTTCTCTTCAAGAAGCTGGTAAATTCGCTCCATAGATTCCTTCATGGCGTCTTCAGGGTTTTTCAAAATATTCTGATCCATCGGAATCATCTCCTCTCTTGCCGCGCCCTGCCGCCGCCTGTTCTCAATGCTTAGAGGAGTATTGCAGAAAGAGCAGCCATAAGGGCGTTTCGTTTTACACTTGTGTTTTTCCCATCGGGGACGCTATCCATATTTCTGCTCCTTTCTTTGTTTTTCTTTTAATTTTCTCGCATTAAATTCTGCGTGTTCTTTAACAATATATTATATCTCTTTTTGACCTCTTTTGGCAAGAAAAAATATTCTCGTAATCTGCCCTCGTAATCTGCCCTCGTAGCCTGTCGCAGTCTGCCAGTCAAAAATCTAAATTGCCTCGATATTTACGATTCGCGCAATGTCAAGCCCCGCTTCCAGCGCCCGTCTCAGGGGTCCCTCAAAGGACCCGACCTTTTCCGGTACATGTGCATCGCTTCCTATGACGAATTTCACATCAAACTTTGCGGCGATTTTTATCTCATCTACGGTAAGATGTGCGTGTTTGTCGTTAATCTCAATCAGCGTTCCCGTGTCAGCGCAAGCCTTTGCGATATCCTCGATGTCAAAAGGCCCCTTGTCGCCGGGATGGGTGAGAATGTCGATGTGATTTCCCGCTTCTTCGTTGAAATAAAGGCAGTCCAAAATCATCGCCGTGTTTGCCACCTTCAGTGAAGAATTTTCTCCGTGAAAAAGCCCGCTATGCCTATATGCGTAATTTGCAATCATTCCGGCATGTCTTATGCCGTAGTGATAGCCTGCCAGGAGAATGTCGTAATCTCCCCGCTCCGAAGCCGGAACGTCGATATGCGGCTGGATTCTCATGGTGTTAGCCTCCACCCCCAGCAGGATTTCCATATCTGGAAACTCCGCCTTCAGCGCCGCGATTTCTTCTCGCATGGTTGGGATTTTTGCCCTGTCAATTCCGTATGTCATGTGTCCCGGTCCGTGATCGGTTATGGCAACGGATTTTAATCCTTTCGCCGCCGCAACCCGCACATTGTCCGCGATGGTCCCTTTCCCGTGTGAGTAAGTCGTATGGGTGTGATGGTCATAAACCATCCTGTATTTCGCTATTATTTCATCAAATTTATCCATAAAATCTCCGTTTTGCGTTTTTCTTTAATATCTTTGCCGCTGTATCCTTGTCCGGTCTTAAATTATCCGGACTTCCGGCTCCAGCATGATGCCGAATTTGTCATATACAGTATTTCGCACAAGGTCGATGAGCAAGATGATGTCCGTTGCTGTTGCTCCGCCCCTGTTTATGATAAAGCCGCTATGCAGGGTGGAAACCTGCGCACCGCCTACGCTGACACCTTTCAGCCCTGCGTCTTCTATCAGTTTTCCTGCGAAGAACCCCTCAGGACGCTTGAAAGTGCTGCCTGCCGATGGAAATCGCACCGGCTGCTTGGCATTTCGCTTTGCCGCAAGCTCCCGCATCCTTGCTTCAATTTCGCTCCGGCGCCCCTCAGCAAGCTGAAGCTCCGCCTCCACCGCGATGAATCCGTTTTCCTGCAAAATGCTCCTGCGATATCCGAACTTCATTTCCTCAGCGCTGAAAACGCGCTCCTCTGCTCCGTCAGGCGATACGGCACGGACGTTTAGAACGATATCTTTCAGCTCACCGCCGTAGGCTCCCGCATTCATAAAAAGTCCGCCTCCGAGACTCCCCGGTATTCCGCTTGCAAACTCAAAGCCCGAAAGCCCCTCCCTAAGCAAAATTCGCGCAAGAGAGGACATATATATTCCCGTCTGGCAGATGGCCCTATCGCCGTTTATGGCAACATCCGCAAAGTCCTGCATTTTGATGACGGCCCCCGGGTAGCCCTCGTCCTTAAATAGCACATTTGAGCCATTTCCGAGAAAAAAATGCGGAATTTCGTATCTTGCGAGGGTCTTAAGAACCTCTCTCAGCCCCTTGACCGATGAAACCTTGATGAGCGCCGCCGCGCGTCCTCCCGCCTTGAAAGAAGTGTAAGCGCTCATGTCGGCGTTTTCCTCGATTTTAATTTCGTCGTGCCTGCCGCCAATCTCAGCGCCGAATGAGATTTTACTCATCGCTTTTTTTATATCTTCATTCATCCCCAGCATTCTCTGCAGTGCCCGCTTCTGACTTGTCTCGTTTTGCTCTATTTGCTCTGTTTTCACAAAAAATTTCCTCCTTGTCTACGTTGTATTTGCTGAAATTCTCATAGGAGAATGTATCTGTTTCCAGTTTCTTGCTTTGGAGTTTTGCATTTACTCCCCTGCTTGTGTATGTATAAATCAGCGCAAAAACAGGAACACCCAAAATCATTCCCAGGAAGCCGAACAGCCCACCGCCGACTATGATTGCAAACATTACCCAAAAGCTTGCCAGCTTCGTGGTTTTTCCCAGAATCTTCGGTCCGATGATGTTTCCGTCAAGCTGCTGGATCACGAGAATGATAATGGCAAATTTCAACGAGGAAATCGGGTCGATTATCAGCAGGATTATAATCGACGGAATCGCGCCGATGAAAGGCCCGAAGAACGGGATGATGTTGGTAACTCCCACCACCACACTGATGAGCATTGTCATCGGAATCTTGCATATAGTCAGCACGATGAAGCAAAGGACTCCGATAATTGCCGAGTCGATGATTTTTCCGTTGATGAAGCCGCCAAAGGTCTGGTTGCTGAGTTTTCCAAGTTCAAAAATTTTCTCCGCTCTTTCTTCGCTGAACAGGGCGAGTACCAGCTTTCTGGATTGTGCCGCGAAAAGTTCCTTGCTGTTGAGAAGATATACGCAGATAATCAGCGCAACGAAGATATCAAGCACCGTTCCCAGGGTTCCCACAACGCCGCTGAAAATCGCCTCCGCTCCCGGCAGCACCTTGTCCTGGGCCCAAAGTATCAGGGTTTCGGAGAGATTTGCCAATTTCCCCTGCAAAATCGCCTCAAGCTCAGGGTTTTGGTCGACGTTTGTGCTTATCCATTCCTGGGCGCGGGAAATCATTTCCGGAGCGGCGATCACCAGTCCCGCGATACTCTCCCAAAGGCTTGGAATTACAAGCATCAGCAGTCCTGCAACTACCACGATTAGCAGTGTCAAAGCTGCCAGCGTTCCGCAGACTCTGGCGAGGCGAAAACATTTTATCTGCCGTTTAAAGCGGTTTTTGTTGCGCTTATAAACGAGTCTTACCGTGGCATTGTATATCGGGCAAAGCAGATAAGCCATGACGATTCCTAAGTAAAAAGGCATCAGGATGTCGTTAACCTTGTCAAAGCCGCTTTTTATCACCGGTATGTGATTTACCACATAGTAGGCGACGATGAGAATAACGCCGATGAAAAGGAACATGAGGGTCTGCTGAAGATATTTGTTTTTTAACTTGAGTTTT
Organism: Bacteroidaceae bacterium; assembly: GCA_963658905.1. Taxonomy (GTDB): domain Bacteria; phylum Bacillota; class Clostridia; order Peptostreptococcales; family Anaerovoracaceae; genus CAG-238. The sequence goes on along the minus strand of CAVKSD010000005.1, from coordinate 12,342 downwards.
TTCTCGTTCATTTTTCTCTCCGTATATGTTATACTTATTTATACTTATTTTTATTATACAACAAATAAAGGAATTGTGAAATGAGAATTTTGGTTATTAGCGACACCCACGGCAAAATACAGCGCGTAATTGATGTATATAACAAGTTGGCAGCGGAAGCCCCCGTTGATATGGTCGTCCACTGCGGAGATCTTTATGCGGACGCGCAGGAAATCAGGGCACGGCTTGGGGTTCCCATGCTGGCGGTTAAGGGCAACTGTGACGGTTGCTTTGACTCGGAGGGTTATGCCGTGCTGGAAACGGAATTCGGAAATATTCTCATCACCCACGGGCACATGGATGATGTGGATTTCAGTATGCAAAAGCTCTTTTACAGGACACAGGAAATGGGCTGCGCAGGCGCTTTTTTCGGGCATACCCACAGAAGCGTTTTCGTGGAAACCGGAGGCGTTTATCTCTTGAATCCCGGAAGCCTTAGCCTGCCGAGGGACGGCAGCAGCGGAACTTTCGGGTTGGTTGTGACTTCGGAAAGGGAGCTTTGGGGCAAAATTTACCGCTACGAAGATTTTACCTGCGCCTCTCAAAACGGCGGCAACGGCAGTATCCAAGGCGTTTCAAGGACTAAGCCCAAGATAAAAGGCGGGCATCTGCGCGACCTCATAAACTACAGCGACAGGTTCTGAGCGAGTATGCGAGTACAATACAAATACAAACCCAGATACGGAAACAAATTACATTCGATATTTTTTATGCCGCCGCGGCGCGGCAGAATGGAGATTTTTATGAATACTATAGAAAATGCAATGAAAAATCCGCTTGTCAGCGAAATGGCAAGCTACAAAGAAATTTTTTGGATAAATCCGGACAGCGGAAAGCCCGCTTCCTTTGACATTGGAATGGCAGACATCGAGGACGCGGCGGCAAGGCTCTCGCGCTTTGCTCCGTATATTGCCAAGGCATTCCCGGAAACCGCCAAATCCGGCGGCATCATCGAATCGGATTTGGCGGAAATCGGCGCCATGAAATCCCGGCTCGAAGAAAGCCTGGGCGCGATTTCCGGCAGGTTGCTCCTGAAGCTCGACAATAGCCTGCCGGTTTCCGGCTCGATCAAGGCTCGCGGCGGCATCTACGAAGTGCTGAAATTTGCAGAAGAAGTCGCAATCGGCGCAGGGATGCTCACGACGGACGATGACTACAGCATTCTCACGGGCGACCGTTTTCGGGAGCTTTTCTCCCGCTATTCCGTTGCGGTCGGTTCCACCGGAAACCTCGGACTTTCCATCGGCATAATCAGCGCGAAGCTGGGCTTTAAGGTAACGGTGCATATGTCCGCAGACGCAAGGCAATGGAAGAAAGACCTGCTCAGAGAAAAGGGCGTTACCGTCATTGAATATCCCGAAGATTATCAGGTTGCCGTTGCGCAGGGGAGATCCGAAGCGGCTTCTGATCCTACATGCCACTTTGTGGACGACGAAGGTTCTCTTGACCTTTTCCTCGGATATGCGGTTGCCGCTCTCAGAATCGGCGCTCAATTCGAAGCTGCCGGCGTTACTGTGGACGAGGCTCACCCCCTGTTTGTCTATATTCCATGTGGCGTAGGGGGCGCGCCGGGCGGCGTTTCCTTCGGGCTCAAGCAGATTTACGGCGATGCGGTTCATATTTTCTTCGCGGAGCCAACCCACGCTCCTTGTATGACCCTGGGACTTGTCACGGGACTTCACGACAAAATCTCCTGCAAAGACGTGGGAATCGACGGAATCACCGATGCCGACGGTCTTGCGGTAGGCAGAGCCTCCCGTCTGGTATCCTCAATCATGCAGACCCTCATAGACGGCTGCTACACAATTGACGACGAAAAGCTTTATCCTTTCCTTACCGCTCTTGCGGACAGCGAAGGCATCTACATCGAGCCGTCCTCCTGCGCGTCCTTCACGGGCCCGTCGCTGGTTAGTGCCGCAAAAGAATATCTCGAAGAAAAGGCTCTTGCGGGCAAGATGCAAAACGCCACCCATATTTTATGGGCGACGGGCGGAAGCATGGTTCCGGAAGATGAAATGCGCAAATATTACGAAAGAGGACAGGAAGCCGGTAAATAAGATGATGAACCACATTTCAAAAGATTTGATAGGAAGTGCCGCGGCGTTTTTCAAGGTGCTGGGAGACGAAACGAGGATGAAAATCCTTTGCACCATAGCAGACGACGAGGTCTGTGTCAACGACATCGCAGAGGCGGTTGACATGACAAAATCTGCCGTTTCCCACCAGCTGAAGCTCCTCAAAGACGACGATCTTGTAAAAAGCCGCCGGGAGGGCAAAAATATCTTTTACTCTCTCGACGACCAACACGTCATAGATATGCTGGACATAGCCTTTGTCCACATCACTCACAAAACCCACGGAGCGGGCTGCTCCTGCGCCTGCTGCAGCGATGCCGAAGAGGCGCAAGAGCTCCGCTGATATGCCAAAACCGTAGGAAAACGAATGCCGGAGAGCGATTCTTCGGCATTTCTTATAGCTTACTTACTGTTTTCAAAATCCATTTCTTTCAGGCACTTGACAAACTTCTTCATGGACGGTGAAATTTCGCTTTTATTCTTTAGGGCAAATCCGATGTTGCGATTCAGCTTTACATCTATGGGCCTATATTCCACGTCGAACATTTTGACCCCATGCCTTGCAATCAGCTCCGGAACCAGCGCCACGCAGTTGTTTTCGCCCACCATGCGAATCGCCGTAAAATCCGAATTGACCGTGTAACGCACATGCCCGTCGATATCCTTGTATTGCAAAATCTGTATGATATCTTGGTCGAGTCCCTTATGGCTCTTAAAGAGGATTATGCTGTGTTCAAACATCTTCTCCAGTGGAATAACATCATATTCTGCCAGCTCATGTCCCCGCGGAATCAAGCCCACATACATATCGTCAAATTCCCTCACCCAGTCGTATGAATGTCTCGGCAGCCTGCTAAATGCCGCAATATCAATGATTCCCTGATTCAGCCACTGCTCCAACCGCTCAATATCGTTTTCCTCCACCACTTCGATTTCGATGTAAGGATATTTTTCGGAAAATTCACTTATAATTTCCGGCATCATGGCAAAGGCAACGGTCGGAAAGCAGCCGATGCGTATTTTACCTGTTTCGAGTCCCTTTATTTGGGAAATTTCTTCTTCCAGCTTCTCGTTTTCGGCAACCAGCCGGCGAATCCTGTCAATCAAAAGCTCGCCCTCAGAAGTCAGGGTAATGCCCTTGTTATTTCTCTTGATTATATGAAACCCAAGCTCGCTCTCCATGCTGTTAAGCATTTTGGAAATTCCCGAATGGGTATATCCCATGTCGTAGCTGACATTATTTATGCAGCCCCGTTCAATGACCCTCAGCAAAACTTCATATTTTCTTAAGTCCATCGCATGCCCAACCTCTCCGCAAGAGCGCAAAAACTCTCACAAAAATTCTCGAAAAAAGCCCCCGCCTGTTTATGCTTTCCTTAGCCTACAGAATCTGCAGCTCGCTTTGAATCTTATACTTTCCCTTAAGTTTTCCAAGCTCCGCAAAATGTGGCTGCTGTGCGTGCTTCTGTTGCAATTCCTTGCTCTCCCATTTTTCCAGAAGCAGGATCTCATTATCCCTGTCCGCAGAAAAGAAGTAATCATATTGCAGGCAGCCCTCGTCCTGTCTGGACTTTTCTATAACCCCGGCAGCTTTCGCCTCTTCATAAAACTTGCGCAGCATTTCGCCGTTTTCTGCCCTATAAAATACAAGAATATTTAACATTTTGCTCGTCTCCTTTCAACAACTGTTAAGCTTATTTTACCACAATATCAGACAGGGAGAAAGCACAATATGCTTTCCCCCATAACTTTTTCCCAATAATACTTTTACATCTTTTTTTAGAAAATTACTCTGCTGTGCTCGTCGCTGAAGCAGCTTCCGCGGCCTGGTCCTTTGCGTCCATCCTGTTCTTTCCTTTCTTCTTCTCTCCGTTAGTGTAGAAAATGCCGATACCTGTCCACGCCAGAGTAAGCGCAACCACCGGAGTTATCCAGCCCAAGAAGCAGTATGGAAGATATGACAGGGTTGCCACGCCCAAGGTGCTTGCCATGTACATACCGTTTGAATTCCACGGAATCAGCGCCGCGCACATCGTTCCTGTATCCTCCAAGGATCTTGACAGCACCTTTCTGTCGATTCCCAAATCATCGTATGCCGGAGCGAATAATTTTGAGTTAATCAGCATGGAGCTTTCAAGAGAGCCTGTCAGAGCCTGCATAATGAAGGACGAGGCCAGGGTCGCAGTAACCAGCGTGCTTGCCTTTTTCGTGATATGCGCTACTTTCTCAAGCACCGTCCGCAAAACCCCCGTTACATCGAGAATGTTTCCAAGGATACAAGCGAAGAAGTACAGTGCCACCGTCCAAAGCATACTGGATATACCGCCTCTGTTAAGCAGCTTGTCGATATCCTCAACGCCCGAATCAATCGTGAAGCCGTTGTACATAATATTTGAAATATCAACGAAAGATGTGCCCTGCATTACCATCGCCATTACGGCTCCCAAAAGGGCTGATACCACCAGTCCCGGAATCGCCGGCGCCTTCTTGATAACTACTATTAGCAAAACCGCAATCGGAAGCAGGCAAATCGGGCTTAAATTAAAGTTTGCCGATAAGTTGTCGAGATAAAGATACACTGTTGACTCGTCTACCACGCCCTTTGATACGGTTTTGAATCCTAAGACTATATACAGCACAACTGAGATGATATAAGCCGGAACCGTTGTCCACAGCATGGAGCCCACATGGTCAAACAGGGAAACTCCCGACATCGCCGATGCCAAGTTCGTTGTATCCGAGAATGGAGAAAGTTTATCTCCGAAATAAGAGCCTGAGACTACGGCGCCCGCGGTAAACGCCGGATTGATTCCAAGTCCCGCACCGATTCCCATAAACGCGATGCCGACGGTCCCTGCGGAAGACCAAGAGCTTCCGCAGGCAATCGACATGAAGGAGCATGCCAAGCATGCACATAATAAGAAAAATTTAGGATTTATTATTTTGAGTCCTACATAAATTATGTACGGAATCGTGCCTGAAGCGATCCATGTCGCAATAACCGCGCCGATCAGCAGCAGAATAAATGTTGCAATCAGCATACTATAGACGCCGTCCATCATCATCTTCTGAATATCGTCCCACTTGAACCCCAGATGCACTGCATATGCACTCACAATGATGATGGCGAACAAAAGCGCAACACGAATATCAATATTCAGCCATAAAAGGCTTGCCATTAGAATAGCCACAACGATAGCCATAATGCACATCGCCGCGCCAAATGTTGGAGACTTTATTTTTGTACCCATTTTACTTACCTCATCTTTTATTTTTTCTGTAGTTTCAAAATGTACACTCCAACTTGCATGCTTGTTGTTTTGTTTGTCTAAATTATAACATGCAATGTTGTCTGACAAAAGCGAGGTTTTATCAATGTTATGATGACAAAAAGTACGACTCCCCGGCGAGAGACTTCAGCAAATATACCGCTTACGCATTTACGGAATTTTCAATTCTCACTTCTGTGGCGCCTGAGCAGGCTTCCTTGCGGGCAGCATCCTGCGCCAGCCTTAGCAGGTAGTCCATTCGCTCATCTGATGGCGTTTTAACATCGCTCAGGGCATATTCCTTTCCAAGCTGCCCGTATTTTACCTCGCCGAGGTTGTGATAAGGAAGGAGCTCCAGCCTTTTTATGCCCTTGCCCGCTACAAAGGCGGCCGCCTTGCATATGTTTTCGTCGCTGTCGTTAAGCCCCGGAATCACAGGAATCCTTACGATGACGTCTTTGTGATTTTCGGCAATAAAAGACAGATTTTCGAGGATCTGTTCATTGGAAACTCCCGTCAAGGCGCGGTGCTTCTGAGAGTCCATGTGCTTTATGTCCATAAAAATAAGGTCTAAATGGGAAATCACAGCCTCTATCACCTCAGGCTTTGCGTAGCCCGTGGTCTCTATCGCCGTATGCACGCCCTTTTCATGGCATTCTTTCAGTATTTCCGTAAGGAACTCGTGCTGAAGCAGCGGCTCACCCCCGGAGAAGGTTACCCCTCCTCCGGATGAGTCATAAAAGGACTTATCTTTCAAAATTTCGCTGAGCAAGGCGTCCGTCTCGTATTCCTCGCCGATTGCCTTTTTTGCGTTTGTGCAGCACTCCTTTACGCAGATTTCGCAAAGGTCGCAATTTTCGCGGCTTGTGATGCCGTAGGGCGGCTTGCTTTCAATGATTCCCTTGGGGCAAACCTCGGCGCAGTAGCCGCAGCTTACGCATCTTGCCGGAAAGCAGGCGATTTCCCTGCCCGGCTTTTGGCTCTCCGGATTTGAACACCAAATACATCTCAGCGGGCAGCCCTTGAGAAAAACCGTCGTGCGTATTCCCGGTCCGTCGTGTATGGACATCTTTTGTATATTGAAAACCGTACCCTTTTTCATATCTTTCACCGCATTTCTTAGCAGCAACCGCAGCCTACATTTTTGTGGGCCGTTCTGCCGATAATATTATCCTGTACTTCTCTGTCAAGCTCGATAAAGTAAGCCGAATATCCCGCTACTCTGACCAGAAGATTCTTGTATTCCTGCGGATTTTTCTGTGCATCACGCAGGGTCTGTGCATCAACCACGTTGATCTGGATGTGTTCACCGTTCATGCCGAAGTAAGCCTTAACCACATTTTCGAGTATTTCTTTGCCGCTTTCTCCCTGAACGATGTTCGGGTCAAACTTGATATTGAACAGCGCCCCGTTGTTGCAATCGGACTGGTCGATGGAAGCCACGGATTTGATCGTGGCCGTAGGGCTTGTAACGTCGCGTCCTACCATCGGGGATGCGTTATCGGATACAGGCTCTCCTGCCAGTCTGCCGTCCGGCGTGGCACCGATAGTTTTGCCCTGCAATACGTTGAAGGATGTGGACAGGATGCAGTTTTCGTATGTGCCGCCTCTGCTATCGCGATATTTTACCATTTCTTCGTTATATGCCCTGATCATGCGGTTTGCATAGCCGTCCACGGATTCGCAGTCGTTGCCGTATTTCGGTATCTTGTTGAGAATAATCTGGCGCAGTCTTTCGTTACCCTCAAAGTTGTTCAAAAGGATCTGGTTAAACTCTGCCGCGCTCATCATCTTCTCTTTGAAAAGCACGTAGTCCAGAGCCTCAAGGCTGTCTGCCCCGTTTGCCATGGCGACAAGGAACACGCCGGAGGAGTTGTACAAGGCTCCGCCTTCTTCAAGTGATTTGCCCCTTGCGATGCAGTCCGTTACCAGCGCCGAAGCGTAGCCCTTAGGTACATAGAGTGCGTGCATTGCACATACTTTCGTATAGGCCTCGCACATAACCTTGACGAAATGCACGATCTGCTTATGGAGCGCTTCTTCAAAATCCTTTATGCTCGTAAATGTGTTCGGGTCGCCGGTTTTGAGTCCCATTTCGCACCTGGCAACGGGATCCCAGCCGTTGTTAAGCACTAGCTCAATACACTTTGCGGCATTTACATAGCCTACATTCGGTCTGCCGTCGGATTTTCCCTGAACATAGGGCTCCACACAGCCGTGAACGGTCCAGTCCCTTGAATCTTCTTCGGTTGCGCCCTTATGCTTCAAAAGCTCGCATACAAGATTATCGTTGTAGAATGCCGGGATCGCATATCCCTTTTGCACATAATCCATGGCCTTGTCCAGCAAAGCCTGCGGGGTATTGTCGTTTACCTGCATCGCCATGGTCGGCTGCACGGTCTTTACCAAATTCCATGCATCGAAAACGGTATAGGTCAGCTCGTTTGTGGCATCCTTGCCATCTCTTGTTAGCCCTCCGATTGCCATCTGCTGCCACATCGGATATGCCGCAAAAGCAAGGGAGTCAAAGCTGTCTCTGAGCTTCAAGATTTCCGTGCATTTGATGTATAATGCCGCAAGAAGTTCCTGGGCGTCCTCTACAGGGAAGTCCCCTTCCAAAACGGATTTTTTGTAATAAGGATATAAATTCTGATCGAGTCTTCCGATTGCTATGGAGTGGCCGTTGTCCTCGATCTGAATCGTAAGCTGAAGGAACCATACGAACTGAATCGCCTCCCAGAAATCTCTCGGTTCGTTTTCCGGAACGTTGCTACAAACATCTGCAATCTTCAGCAGTTCTTTCTTTCTCTGCGGGTCTTTTTCTGTCTCTGCGAGTTTAGCCGCGTGGTCTTGGAACTTATGCGCAAATCTGATGACAGCTTCCATGGAAATGATGTTTGCGTTCCAGAAATCAACCTTCCTCGCGTCCTCCGGATTCAAAATCGGTGTTTTTTCTATCATAGCCTTTGATTGGTTGATTAGTCCCCTAAGTCCCAGCGGCAAAATTCTCGGATAGTCCGGAGAAATATGGCCCATGCCTGTCGTTCTTGCCCCCACCGACAAAACGCCGCAATCCTGGGCTTTCAGCACGTAGGAATCCAGCGCCGCCGTAGACTGCACATCAAAGGTGTTATCGCCCCACTTTTCGAGGATCGGCACAAGCTCTGACTTTACCTGCTGCGTTACGATAATCGGGTCTGTTCCTCTTACAGGGAAAAGGTCTATTTCGTTTATAACCCATTTTGCTCCGAATTCCGGAAAAATCGGCACTCCTCTTACCTTCGTGGTCTGGCTGCCGACAATCAGCTCGCCCTCCTGCATATTAGGCTCCATGTTGTCGAGTATGTATGCAAAGGCTTTTGCTCTGCGGATAACCGGCGTGCAGTTTGCATATTTTTCGTATGCTTCTGTAACCAGCTTTGCCCTTTCAACATCCAGCGCAGGCTTCGAATTTTTCAGCCTGTCGTTCATCATATCAATTCTGTTCTTGTTCATTTTTCGCTCCTTTATAGTAATATAAGAAAGCCCGCTTCGCCCATCAGATTTCAGCGGTAGACTTTCTTGTTATTCCGGAAATATCAAAATGATATTTCCGACATAATAAAAAAGTATGACTTATCTACAGATAAATCATACTTCAAAATTTGCTTTTGATGTAGCGAGGATTTGACAAGGTAATGTTGACAAATCGTTATGTTGTTTACTTATTCCAGTCCTCTGGAATCCCCTTATCAGAAAAAACACTGTCGGGTGAAAGTTGACGCACAAGCACCTTTAAGAATTCCGGTTTCTCTATTCTGTCCAGTGGGTGATAGTCATTTATGTGCAAATCATCGTTAAGTTGATTTAGCGTTTCCAAGTTGATATTTTTCATAGCCTGAAACAATTCCGAGTATAATCCAGGAGCACTCTCTGTGTCGTGTATTGAAATTATATTTTAATATCTCGTCAACGATTGCTTAAATGCTTGTATACTTGCCCTCGCATCCTTCCTCAAGTATTTTCGTACAGCCTCAGATACAATTTTTTAGTCCAATATGGGTCTTGCTTTGCGACAGTTGCTCTGATTTCTTCAATGTTTTCTTCTATGTAATGTTTTAACTCGGTTTTAATTTCTTTTTCAGGCAGGATTCTTAGGTCAAAATTTTCTTTATTCTGTTCAAAATACTTTCTTGCATAAATCCGCACTTGTTCATCAGCCTTAAGTCGCGCGCTGTCTCGCTGGATATCCTCAAGTAGTATATCGCTTTCTTTATCCCGTATTTGCAAGCGTTTTACCTTAAAACATGCGTTAGCTGCGTCAATAAATTTATTCCTGCGATTTCCCTCTGTTACGAGCAATGTCTTCGCAAAATATGGTTTGTCATCATGTCTGCGGTCTATTCCCAAATGCAAACTTTTCTCGTCTATATTTTTAAGCAGCAAATACTTTACTTCAATGCTGGAGTCCTGTATCTTTCCGTCCTTAAACCATAAATATTCTGATTTCTTCAAAACCGCATCAATGCAGGCAAGGCTACAGATTCGATCAAGGTAGTCCCTGTATGCTTTCGCATTTAATTTGCGCAATGTCGCCAAAATAATGCTCTCATCCCGCACGCCGCTGGCAAACCGCTTCCCTGTCATTGGTATATTCGCATAAATGTGATTCGCACCTAATAGATGAAAGACCTCACTGCTATCCGTAAATATGATTTTCACTTCAGTATCATCCTCCAATGTGAAAATAAAGACTCTTGCGCACAAATATTTCTCGTAAAAATCTATCAAGAGTTTTAAGGATATTTCCTGCTCTTGTGGCAGCGATTCTCTGTTGATCAAATCAGAAATAGATAACATCACTCTTATACCTATCTTTTTTCTCCGGAGTTGAATAAAGGCTCGATTCAAAACGAACCAAGCCTTTTTTTCTAAAAAATGGATAGCTGACAACATAACACCTATTGCCGAGCGTTCATGGTATATTTAATGTCCCCCACTAGGGAAAGAGGTGCTATCCGGTTGAGCCTCTCAAAAAATCTCTCTTTTCAGTTGTTATTATATGAAAATTCTCAATAAAAATCAACTGTTTTCTTGAAGATTTCCGGAAAGTTTTTCACGGAAGTTTTTCACCGTTTTTCACCAAAGTTTTTCACCCAAAGGTTTACACATTTTTCGCCAAAAGATTTTTGATGAAGCAAAAACTTCTTGCGTGCTTATTTCACTTTCAGCGCTCGCATGGCGTTGATGATGGCGATTACCGATACGCCTACGTCTGCGAATACGGCTGCCCACATATTTGCAAGTCCTATCGCACTGAGTACCAGAACCACTAACTTTACCGCAAGGGCAAAGACCACATTCTCCTTTGCGATGGTGAGGGTCTTTCTTGCGATGTCCATCAGGTCAAGAAGCTTCGATGGTTCGTCGGTCATTATAACCACGTCCGCAGCCTCGATAGCAGCATCCGACCCCAGGCCTCCCATTGCGGCTCCGATGTCCGCTCTGGCAAGCACCGGAGCGTCGTTTATGCCATCGCCTACAAACATGAGCTTGCCCTTCGGGGATTTCTCCGCCAAAAGTCTTTCCACCTCACGGACCTTGTTCTCCGGAAGAAGCTCCGCGTGAACCTCGTCGATTCCCAGTTTCGCGCCTACGCTTTCTGCCACCGCTCTGCTGTCCCCGGTAAGCATTACGGTCCTTATTCCTCTCGCCTTTAGTCCCGCGATTGCGCAGGCCGCGTCTTCCTTGATCTGGTCTGCTATGGTCACGCAGCCGGCATATTTTCCGTCCACCGCCACATGAACCACGGTTCCTGCTTCTTCGGAAGCCCTGTATCGGATTCCATCTTGCTCCATCAGCTTGTCGTTTCCTGCGAGAACCTTTTTGCCGCTGATAATGGCTTCAACGCCGTGCCCTGCGATTTCGCGTACATCGCTTATCTGCGATTTGTCGATCTCTGAGCCTGTCCGCGCCTGATATTCCTCTGTAAGGGATACGGAAATCGGGTGGGTGGAATTTGCCTCGGCGTATGCTGCGAGCCTCAGAATCTCATCTTCTGTGAGATCTCCCGTACTTTTTACACTTTCAACCTTGAAAACGCCCTTGGTAAGGGTTCCGGTCTTGTCCATAACCACAAACTCGGTATGGGCCGCCGCCTCCAAATAGTTGCTGCCCTTAACAAGCAAGCCTATCTTTGAGGAAGCTCCGATTCCGCCGAAAAAGCTCAGCGGCACGGAAATTACCAATGCGCAAGGGCATGAAACTACAAGGAAGTTTAGCGCCCTATAAATCCAATCTTTGAACAAGGCTCCCGAAAATCCCGCAGCACTTCCCACTATGCCGCTTCCGATGAGTATAGGCGGAAGCAGCGCCAAAACTGCAGCCGCTCCTACAACTGCCGGGGTATAGACCGCCGCAAACCTGGTGATGAAATTTTCCATCCGGGCCTTTTGGCTGCTGGCATTTTCCACAAGTTCAAGGATCTTGCTTACCGTGGATTCGCCGAAGAGCTTTGTTACCTTTACTTCCAACAGACCCGTCTCGTTAATGCAGCCGCTGAGAATTTCGTCTCCTGTCAAAACGCTGCGCGGAACGGATTCTCCGGTAAGCGCCGCCGTATCCAGTCTGGACTGCCCGCTGAGGACGATGCCGTCCAGCGGAACCTTTTCTCCGGGCTTTATTACGATCACATCGCCGATTTTCACTTCGTCCGGGTCAACCTTTTTCGTGTCTCCGCCCTCAAGCAGGATGTTTGCATAGTCCGGGCGGATATTCATAAGCTCCGTAATGGACTTTCTGGATTTACCCACGGCGTAGTCCTCAAAAAGCTCGCCAACCTGATAGAAAAGCATAACCGCCACAGCCTCAGGAAACTCGCCCGTTGCAAAGGCTCCGAGTGAGGCCACAGCCATGAGGAAGTTTTCGTCGAAAACCTTTCCCCTGCTGATGTTCCGCACCGCTTTCCAAAGAACCTTGTA
>CAVKSD010000004.1:0-40735 GCA_963658905.1 Bacteroidaceae bacterium | reverse complement strand
TCTACTGTTTGTCATTTTTTCCTCCTTGTGAAAAATTTTGATAATTTCTTTTGTGTGCGTTTTGTTGTAATGCAGCTCAAACTGCAATCACAAAAACTTCACATTGTTACTTTTATAATACCCCCCCCCAATATTTGTCAAGCACTATTAACTCACATATATGGGTTATTATGTATGTTAGCAAAAGCGTTTTTTCGCTAAAGCTGCAATTAAAAAAAACGGGCAATCTTTCGACTGCCCGCAATGTTTTTCGTACTTATTATTAAGTTAGGCTTAGCTCACGATCAAGCCGCCAACGGATACGAACAACGGTGCAAATACAACTGCAACAATAGTCATGAGCTTGATGAGAATGTTGATGGACGGACCGGAGGTATCCTTGAACGGGTCACCTACTGTGTCGCCTACAACTGCTGCCTTATGAGGGTCGCTGCCCTTACCGCCGAAGTTCCCTTCTTCGATGTATTTCTTTGCGTTATCCCATGCGCCGCCTGCGTTTGCCATCATGATAGCAAGAAGCACGCCGGAGGAAAGTGCGCCGCCAAGCATTCCGCCAAGAGCCGCAGGCCCTAAGACGATGCCTACTACCAGCGGAGCGATGATAGCCATGATGCCCGGAACAACCATTTCCTTAAGAGCTGCCTTTGTGGAAATGTCTACGCAGTTTGCATAGTCAGGCTTTGAAGTTCCTGCCATGATTCCTGCATCGGATCTGAACTGTCTTCTAACTTCTTCGATCATCTGGTTTGCAGCCTTGCCTACCGAATTCATAGTCATAGCAGAGAACAGGAACGGAAGCATAGCTCCGATGAAGAGTCCGATGATTACGATCGGGTCAAGCAAGCTGATTACTTCGAGGTTTGTAACCGAAGCGTATGATGCAAACAGAGCCAGCGCCGTAAGAGCTGCGGAACCGATTGCAAAACCTTTACCGATAGCAGCCGTTGTGTTACCTACGGAGTCAAGCTTGTCCGTGATTTCTCTTACTTCAGGAGGAAGTTCGGACATTTCTGCGATTCCGCCTGCGTTGTCGGATACAGGGCCGTAAGCGTCAACCGCAACGGTCATACCTGTTGTTGAAAGCATACCTACTGCGGAAAGCGCGATGCCGTAAAGCCCTGCGAAATCATAAGCGATATATACGCCGATGCAGATGAGGATGATTGGCCACAGTGTGGACATCATTCCAACGCCAAGTCCGCTGATGATGGTGGTTGCAGCACCGGTCTGAGACTGTTCTGCAATTTTCTGAACCGATTTATAGTCACCCGAAGTGTAAACCTCGGTTATTTTGCCGATTGCAATACCTACGACAAGTCCCGCAATAATTGCGATTGCATAAGTATAGTCTCCAAGCATTTGCTTGGAAAGGATGATGGTCGCAACGATCACGATAGCGCCGCTGACATATGTTCCCATGTTCAAAGCAGCCGCAGGGTTTCCGCCTTCACGTCCTCTAACCAGCATGATTCCGATTACGGAAGCAAGAATGCCGATTGCGGAAATGACAAGTGGGAAGACAGCTGCCGTAGCTTCGGAGAATGTAGCTGTTTCGCTGGCATTCTGCACTGCAACCGCAGCAAGAGTAACCGCTGAAATAATTGAACCTACATAGGATTCGAACAAGTCGGAACCCATACCTGCAACGTCGCCTACGTTGTCTCCTACGTTGTCAGCGATAACAGCCGGGTTACGAGGGTCGTCCTCAGGGATTCCTGCCTCAACCTTACCTACAAGGTCAGCGCCTACGTCAGCAGCCTTTGTGTAGATACCGCCGCCAACTCTTCCGAACAGCGCCATTGAAGAAGCTCCGAGTCCGAAGCCCGTTACGCACTGAACGACTGTTGCAAGATCCAGTACGCAGAGTACAACGCCCAGTCCGAAAAGTCCAAGGCCGGATACGCAAAGACCCATAACAGCACCGGAACGGAAAGCAATCTTGAGAGCCTTGTTCATTCCGGATTCCATAGCTGCGCTTGCGGTTCTTACGTTTCCGAGGGTTGCAACCTTCATTCCGAAGAAACCTGCGAGTACGGAAAGCAGTGCGCCGAACACGTACAGAATCGCAGTTGTCCAGTTGATACATACGCCGATTAACAGGAATAACACTACAATAACGATCGCCATTGTCTTGTATTCTCTTCTCAGAAACGCCATTGCACCCTCTCTGATGTATCCGGCAATTTCCTTCATCCTGTCTGTCCCTTCGTCAGCTTTCTTGATCCAAGCCGCCAAGCAGAACGCTACGGCAAGACCAATAATCGCTGCGATGACAGCAAAATAATTTGTCATAATGATACCTCCTACTCACTAACGCCGAATAAGAGGCACACTTTTGTACCTCTTGCCGATAGTGAAATATAATAAAAAATTTTAAAACTGATTTAACGTCTTGTCTCCGTTACTCGAACAAAGTAACGATTACAAGTGAAAGAACTACGAAAAGAATCGCTCCTACGGTAGTTACTTTTTCCAAAATTGCTTCATAGCCTTTGCTCTTTTTCTTGCCGAATAACTGTTCCGCGCCGCCGGCGATGGAGCCTGACAAACCTGCGCTGTTACCGGATTGAAGCAGCACGCTGGCGATCAAAACGATGCTTGCTATAGCCAGCAAAACCATTAAGAAAATCTTCATCTTGTACCTCCTCATGTTATAACTTGATAATTGTACCACAAGACCTGTGCTAAAATCAAGTTAAAAGTTGACGATTTCATTAAATTTTAGCGGTTCAAGGCTCGCGCCCCCCACAAGCGCCCCGTCGATTTCCTCCATATTAAGGATTTCCGTGGCATTTTCGGGTTTTACGCTGCCGCCATACTGAATCACTACTTTGTCTGCGGTTTCCTCATCATATATATTTGTAAGCTCATTTCTGATGACTTCGCACATTTGATTTGCCTGAATCGGAGTCGCCGTTCTGCCGGTGCCTATCGCCCATATAGGTTCATAAGCAATCACCGTCTTTGCGGCGTCCTCGGCGGAAATTCCCGCAAGTGCGTTTGCTACCTGCTCTGCCACCAATTTGTCCTGATAATCGTGTTCCCGCTGATAAAGGTTCTCCCCCACGCATATTATCGGCGTGATTCCTGCCGCCAGCAACGCCTTTGCCTTTAGGTTCACGGTTTCGTCGGTTTCGTTAAAATATTGCCTGCGTTCGGAGTGTCCAACGATACAATATTCTACGCCGATTTCAGCCAGCATCGGTATCGAAATTTCTCCGGTATAGGCGCCCTCTTTTTCGTAGTGAACGTTCTGGGCTCCCAGACCGATTCCGCTGCCGCGAAATTCTGCGGCAAGGGTTGCAAGCTGAGTGAAAGGCGCAAAAATCGCCACCCTCACGTCGCTGGGCTTATATATTTTTTTAAATTCCTCCGCAAATTTCTTTGCCTCTGCGGTTGTCTTGTACATTTTCCAGTTTCCCGCAACAAACGGATATCGCATTTTGCACCTCTTTATTCTATTTGTTGAATTTACTTAGATATTTTCTTATTTGTCCTCGATTTTATCCTCGATAACCGCTACTCCCGGAAGAACTTTGCCCTCAAGAAATTCCAAAGAAGCGCCGCCTCCCGTGGAAATGTGGGTCATTTTATCTTTGAGTCCAAACTGTTCACAGGCTGCCGCAGAATCTCCGCCGCCTACGACGGTAACCGCCTCTGAAACTGCAAGGGCTTCCGCGATTTTTCTTGTGCCGTTTTCAAAGTTCGGCATCTCGAAGACCCCCATAGGACCGTTCCATACCACTGTTCCGGCGGTTTTGATTTCCTCGGTAAAGAGCTTAACGGATTCCGGACCGATGTCCATTCCCATCATGTCTTTCGGCATATTTTCCTTCGGAAACACTGCAATTTCGGTGTCGTTCTTAAATTCCCTGCCGCAAACCGCGTCTACCGGCAAAAACATCTTGACTCCCAACTTTTCGGCTTCTGCGATAAGCTCCTTTGCAAGTCCGATGTTATCTGCGTCGAGAATTGATGTCCCGATTTCGTAACCCTCTGCTTTGAAGAAAGTATATGCCATGCCGCCGCCGATAATCAGCGTGTCCACTTTTTTAAGCAGATTTCTGATTACGGGAATCTTGTCGCCGACTTTTGCGCCGCCCATGATTGCCACAAAAGGTCTTGCAGGATTCTCAAGCGCGTCTCCGAGGAATTTTACTTCCTTTTCGATGAGAAAGCCCGAAACGCAAGGCAGATAGTCTGCGATTCCCGCCGTGGAAGCGTGGGCGCGGTGAGCCGTTCCGAAAGCGTCGTTTACAAAGACATCTCCCAGCGATGCCAGTTCCTTTGCAAAATCCGCCCCGTTCTTTGTTTCCTCTTTGCGGAATCTCACGTTTTCAAGAAGCATCACTTCGCCGTCTTTGAGCCGGGACGCCGCAGCCTTTACCTTGTCGTCCACCACCAGATCCGACGCCTCGAAAATCACTTTTTCGCCCAAAAGCTCCGTAAGCCTCTCTGCAACCGGCGCAAGAGTAAATTCTTTTTTCGGTTCTCCCTCAGGACGTCCAAGGTGTGACATCAGGATCACTCTTGCTCCATGCTCCCTGAGATAGTTTATCGTCGGCAGCGCCGAAACGATTCTGATGTCGTCCGTGATTTTGCCATCTTTGAGAGGCACGTTAAAATCGCACCTTACCAGTACTTTCTTTCCTTTTACTTCAATGTCTCTGATTGTTTTTTTCATTTTATATGCTCTCCTACGAAATTTTTATGTAATACTTCCGAGGATTACTTGCAGTCAACTTCGTGCATATGCTTTAACATATTGAGAAGATTGCTTGAATATCCAAATTCGTTGTCGTAGTACGCGATAAGCTTGAAGAAATGGTCGTTAAGCTCGATTGTCTGTCTGGAGTCGAAAATCGATGTGCAGGGGTCTCCTACGAAATCTCCGGAAACCACCTCGTCGTCCACATATTCCAAAACGCCTTTGAGATAGGTTTCGGAGGCTTCTTTGATTCTCTGTCTGAGTTCCGGCCCGCTTGTCGGCGTGTTGAGAACAACGTTTACGTCGATAACGGAAACATCCGCCGTAGGAACTCTGTAGGAAATACCCGTCATCTTGCCTTTCAGAGACGGAATTACAAGACCTACAGCCTTTGCAGCGCCTGTGGTTGACGGGATCACGTTGCCGAACACGCTGCGTCCTGTTCTCCAGTCTTTGAGGGATTTTGCGTCTACAACTTTCTGCTTTGCCGTCGCCGCGTGAATGGTAGACATGAGTCCCTCTTTGATTCCGTAATTGTCCTCGATAACTTTCATAAGCGGAGCCAGACAGTTCGTGGTGCAGGAAGCGTTGGAAATAACTTTCATGCCCGAATTATATTCCTTATGATTTACGCCGTATACAAATGTAGGAGTTTCGTTGTCCTTTGCCGGTGCGGATATGATAACGTGCTTTGCTCCCGCTTCGATGTGGTCCATCGCCTTTTCCGTTGTAACGTAAGCTCCGGTACAGTCGATAACATAGTCTACGCCCGCCTCTTTCCAAGGAATTTCGGATGCATCCGAGAACGAATAAACGTCCACATGCTTTCCGTCAATATAAATTCCCGATTGGTCATGGTCGAGGCTCTTTGGAAATCTGCCGAAAACCGTGTCGTATTTGAGCATATATACCATGTATTCGAGGTCTGCGTTCCTCAAATTGATTGCTCTGATTTCAATTTCCGGCATATCCATCGCTGCGCGGATTACCACTCTGCCGATTCTGCCAAAACCGTTAATACCTACTCTAATCGCCATTTTCTTCTCCTTCTAAAACATTTGTAACGACAATGTTTATTGTTTTGTTGTTTATTGTTTATATTTTAATATCTTCTCCGTTTCGATGAAGATAAGATATTCATACATTCGCGGTACTTTGCCACGGTACGTCTTGAAATTTCAATTCCCTTTTGGCTGAGGATCTCAACCATATCCTGATCGCTATAAGGTTTTTTCGGGTTTTCACTTTCAACGATTTCCTTGATAAAGGACTTGATGCTGTTTGATGACATTCCCTCGCCGTCCGCGCCTGTAACTCCGCTGGAGAAAAAGTATTTTATTTCAAACACTCCCCTCGGCGTCTGCATATATTTCCCGTTAATGGAGCGGCTTACCGTAGATTCGTGAATGTTCAACTCCTCCGCTACCTGTTTAAGGGTAAGGGTTTTCATGTACTTCGGACCCTTGTCCAAAAATTCTTTCTGATATTGCACGACGGAAGCCACCACGTTATATATGGTCTGCCGCCTTTGCTCGATGCTCTTTATCAGCCACATTGCGGAATTGTACTTATCGTTCAGGTATTTTGAAAGCTCCGCATCCTCCGACGCCCGCTTTGCAAGGCTCATATAATAGGAACTTACCATCAGTCTTGGAATCGTTCCCTCGTTTGTAAGAACCTGATATTCGCCGTCGATTTTTTCAACAATAACATCGGGAACCACATATTTTACGGCCTCTCCTGAGGAAAATCTCCTGCCCGGCTTCGGTTCGAGAGTTCGGATAAGGTCTGCAATCATCTGCACCTGCGCCACCGTAAGTCCCGTTTCCTTTGAAACCTTTCCCAGCTTATTTTCTCCGATGTCCTCCAAATGATGTAAAATAATATATTCCACCGAATCTTCCAGCAGCCCCTTTGAAGCAAGCTGCAAAATCAGGCACTCTTTCAGGCAACGGGCTCCAACTCCCGCAGGCTCAAAGGTCTGGATAACGTCAAGAATTTTCTCCACCCGTTCAGCACAAGTCTTGAATAATTTTGCAACTTTTGGGGTCGCTGCCGTGAGATATCCATTTTCGTCTATGGACTCCACAAGATATCTGCCGATTTTCAGGTCTTCTCCCTTTAGCTTGGAAAATGTAAGCTGCAAGAGCAGATAGTCCTCCAAAGTCTCCTCTCGGCTGACAAATTGCTCAAATGTAGGCTCGTCATTGTCCCTGCGATGTTCCCACTGCTTGTAGCTGATATCGTCGTATTCAGCCTCTTTTACCTTTTCGCGCAAGTCAAAATCGGCTTCCTCTGCCTCTTTTTTGTCCAAAGACTCGGATTTGGAAACCTCTTGCTCTTTGTCCCGCTTGTCGTCTCCTGCTTCGTATTCCAAAACAGGATTCTGCATAAGCTCCTCTTGAACGTAATTCTCCAGCTCCTGGGAATTGAACTGAAGAATCTGGATCGCCTGAATAAGCTCCGGCGTCATCGTCAATTTTTGGGACTGCTCAATTGTTAAATCATAGCCAAGTTTCACCAATACACCTCAAATTTCGTCCTCAAAAAAATCACCTATGCAAGTATTATACCAAAACATTTTGCTTATTTCAACCCTGGGAAATTTAATTGTCGCAAAGCCTCGAATAAAATAATATTTGCTGAGTTTGCAAGGTTAAAGGATCTGAGCCTTGTGTTTGCGCTCATGGGGATTCTGATGGCGCTCTCCTTGTGTTCTTCGATGAAATCTCTCGGAAGCCCTGCTGTTTCCTTTCCGAAAAGGAACATATCCCCGTCCCGATACTCATGTTCCGTATAGATATGCCCGCCCTTGGTGGTGGCAAGAAAAAGCCTGTGGGAACCGTCTCCGTATTTTTTCATAAAGTCATCCAGACTCTCGTGTATTTCCAGCTTCACGTAAGGCCAATAATCAAGCCCTGCCCTTTTGAGGCTCTTATCATCTATGCTAAAGCCCAGGGGTTTTACAAGGTGCAGCACGGTATCTGTTGCCGCGCAGGTTCTTGCGATGTTTCCTGTGTTTGGGGGTATTTCCGGTTCAACAAAAACTATATGCAATGACATTTTTATCCCTCTTTTCGTTTTTATATAAGACGTTTCTCGAAATTTAGTGTTTTTTCGTCGAATTTTGTCGAATATTTAATTCGTCCAAAAACTATAATAACAAAATTTTCAAAAAAATAAAGACAAAATCGAATAAATATTATATAATTCTCTCATTGTTATTTTGCGCATGGAGGAAATGAAATGAAAAAACTCAAAGTCGGCATTTTGGGCTACGGCACCGTAGGCGGTGGCACCCATGAAATTCTGACAAAAAATCATGATTTAATAGAAGAACGTACCGGCGTTTCTATCGAAGTCGTCCGGATATTAAGAAGAAAACATTCCGATTCACATCTTTTTACCGATGATCCGGATATGATTTTAAATGATCCCGACATCGATTTGATAGTCGAGGTTATCGGCGGCATCGAGCCTGCCACGTCTTTTATGCTCAGTGCCATGAAAAACGGCAAACATGTGGTAACGGCAAACAAAGCCGCAGTGGCCGCAAACTACAGAGCTCTTACGGAAACAGCCCGCAAAAACGGCGTTGATTTTCTCTTTGAGGCTGCGGTGGCAGGGGGAATCCCCGTCCTTACGGCTATCCAAAACCCGCTTCAAGGGAACCGCTTTCTGGAAGTTATGGGGATTTTGAACGGAACCACAAACTACATCCTCACAAAGATGACCGAGGAGGGCGCGAGCTACGAAGAAGTACTCAAAGACGCTCAGGCAAAGGGATTCGCAGAGGCAGACCCTACCGCCGACGTGGAGGGACTGGACGCAGCGAACAAGCTTTCCATACTGATTGCCCTGCTTTTCGGCGAATATATCCCACCGTCGGAGATTCCCACTACCGGAATTTCGAGGATTGCTGCGGATGACATACGGCAAGCCGCTTCCGAGGGCTGCAAAATCAAGCTCATCGGTCACGCATACGTTGAAAACGGATGTGTCAAGGCAAGTGTCGCACCTGAGAGGCTTCCCCTTGTTCATCCCCTCTGCGGCGTATCCAACGAATTTAATGCGGTATATGTCACCGGCGACATGGTTGGCGAGCTGATGTTTTACGGAAAAGGCGCGGGAGCGCTTCCAACGGGCAGCGCGGTGGTAGGCGATATTATCAGTGTGGCGAAGAAGCTTTGATAGATTGAATTTTCAGCAGATAACGGCTGAATCAAGAATACAGGAGGAAAAAATGAGTTTATACAAGCAGTGGGTTGACCTGATGGAGGGTCAAACCGATGAAACATTTGAAGCGTTTTGGAAAGAATACAGCGAAACCGAAACAAGAATTTATGAAAACATCTTGGAAAACAAGGACACGCACCTTGCGGGCAAGTTCAGCGAACTTGTGGAAAAATTTGAAGCAAATCCTGTTATCTTTATGGGATTTTTGGACGGCATCCAGACCAGCCTGAACAATCCTTTCGATTTGGAAAAGATTGACGAAAACTCCGAAATCGACCTTGACGTTGACTTTGAGAAGCTTTTCTTTAATATGTTAAAGGCAGAAGCCGAATATCTCTACACCCTGCCTCAGTGGGAAGATGTGCTTTCTGAGGAGAAAATCGTCGAAATCATCAAGGATTTCAAGCGTTCCAAGACGGTTCACAAGGAAAAAGAGCCGGGCAGAAACGATCCTTGTCCTTGCGGAAGCGGCAAGAAATACAAGAAATGCTGCGGCGCAAATAAATAATACGCTGATAAACAAATGAAAAGCAATAAAAAGTTGTACTTTAGGTTATGCTCCTCGGGTAGCATATCGCTTTCTGTACAACTTTTTTTGTTTTTTTAAATTTTCTCGTGCTGTTTTCACGGCACTTTCGCCCTTGTCACCTTGTCACTCGATGAACATAGCATCGCCGTAACTGAAGAAGCGATACTTTTCTTCCACTGCAATCCGATAAACTCGCAATATATCTTCCCTGTTATATAGCGCAGATATGAGCATGAGAAGCGTTGATTTCGGCAGATGAAAGTTGGTAATAAGGGAGTCTATAATCTTAAACTCGTATCCCGGATAGATAAAAATTCCTGTGGAGCCATGTCCTGCTTTCACAAAATATTTGCCCGCTTCTTCGTCGTAAGCCGCGGCGCTTTCAACGGTTCTGGTGGAGGTGGTGCCTACCGAAACAATTCTGCCCCCGGCTTTGATGGTATCGTTTATTGTCTGCGCCGTCTCCTCGTCGATAAAATATTCTTCAAAGTGCATATGATGCTCCTCGATTTTCTCGACTTTTACCGGTCTGAAAGTTCCGATTCCCACGTGCAAAGTGACATAGGCAAGTTTTACTCCCTTTGCCTTTGCTTTTTCCAGCAGCTCCGGCGTAAAGTGAAGCCCCGCCGTAGGAGCCGCCACAGAGCCTTCGTTCTTGGCATACACCGTCTGGTATCTTTCCTTATCATCTGAATTGTTTTCACGTTCTATGTACGGCGGCAGAGGCATTTTGCCCAGTTCCTCCAGCCTTTCGAGAAAAATACCCTCGTATTCAAACCGGACTATTCTGGTTCCGTCCTCGCCGTAATCTTCTATGACGGCACGAAAAACTTTGTCGTCTGAAAAAGAAACAGCGTCTTTCGGTTTCAGGCGCTTGCCGGGTTTTACCATGGTTTCCCATGTGTCGCCCTCGATACGCTTTATCAGCAGAAACTCAACACTTGCCCCTGTTCCCTCTTTTTTTCCATGCAGCCTTGCGGGTAAAACCTTGGAGTTATTGAGAACAAGGCAGTCGCCCTCTTTCAGATAATCCACAATATCGTAAAAGTGCTTATGTTCTACCTCTCCGGAATTTCGGTGAACGACCATAAGCCTTGAAAAATCTCGCTTTTCTGCCGGAGTCTGAGCGATAAGCTCCTGGGGCAGTTCGTAGTCAAAATCATTGATGTGCATCGTTTATTCTTCGGTTTCCTCTTGGCTGGCAGGCTGAAGCCCCATGTGCTTATATCCCGCCGGCGAAACCATTCTCCCTTTCTGTGTGCGATAAAGCAGTCCCGTCTGAATAAGATAAGGCTCATATACGTCCTCAATTGTAACCCGTTCCTCTCCGATGGAAGCGGCAATTGTATCTATTCCCACGGGTCCGCCGTTAAAGCGCTCAATAATTCCGCTGAGAATTTCTCTGTCCAGCCTCTCAAGACCCAGCTCGTCCACTCCCAGCGCAGAAAGCGCCTCTCGCGTTATCTCTGCATCTATTATACCATTTCCTTTCACCTGTGAAAAGTCCCTGATTCGCTTTAGCATACGGTTTGCTACACGTGGAGTCCCGCGAGAGCGTTTTGCCATTTCTTCAAGGGATTCTTCCTCTGCCGTTACTCCCAAAATTCTTGCGGTTCTTCTTAGAATTTCGGTAAGTTCCTCGGTAGTATAAAGCTCGAATTTGCTGATAACTCCGAATCTGTCTCTTAGGGGTGCAGAGAGGCTTCCTGCCCGCGTCGTTGCTCCGATGAGGGTAAACCGAGCTAAATCAAGCCTTATGGAGCGCGCAGAGGGGCCTTTGCCGATGATAATATCCAGCGCATAGTCTTCCATTGCCGAATACAGCACTTCTTCCACCGAGCGATTAAGCCGATGAATTTCGTCGATAAACAGCACGTCGTTTTCTTCGAGGTTTGTCAGAATTGCAGCCAAATCTCCTGCCCGTTCTATGGCAGGTCCCGATGTTATCTTGATATTTACCCCCAGCTCGTTTGCGATGATTCCCGCAAGAGTGGTTTTTCCCAGTCCCGGCGGCCCGTAAAAAAGCACGTGGTCAAGGGGTTCCCCCCTGCGTTTTGCCGCTTCTATAAAAATTTTGAGGTTGTCCTTTACGCCCTTTTGTCCGATATAGTCGTCTAAATACTGCGGGCGCAGGCTTACCTCCTGCCTCGCTTCGCCCGGGTTGATACCGGCGGAGGTTATTCTTTCGTTTTCCATTTCTGTTCCCCTTGGATATTTCGTTTATAGATTTTTTAAGGCTTTTTTTATGTAGTCCTCGCAGGAAAGCCCCTCTTCTGCTACCCTTGAAACTGCGCCGAAGGCCTCCGCCTTTGTATAGCCAAGGGCATAGAGGGCGCTGATTGCCTCGGTTCTTGGGTCGCCCTCTGTCAAGTCTGCCACAGACGCACCGCTGTCGGCGTTTTCCGCTACCCCGTAGCTTTCGACGCTTCCTAATTTATCTTTTAGCTCCAGTATCAGCCGCTCCGCCGTTTTTTTGCCGACGCCGTTGGCTTTGCTGATTGTCTTGGCATCCTCAAATATAATCGCCTGTCTGAGCTGGTCGGCGGACATGGCGCTCATGATTGCCATCGCCGCCTTTGCCCCTATGCCGTTAACCGTAATCAACATTCGGAAAAGATTCAGACTTTCGCGGTTATGAAAGCCGTACAGGCTGATGTCGTCCTCTTTTACGAGCATTGCCGTGTATACGAGAATTTCCTCACCTTCGCCATACCTGTACAGAGGCGAGCCGGCGGGAATATTTATTTCAAAACCCATGCCCGAACCTGTTTCTACCACTATGCCGTTTTCAAAAGTCATGGCGTAAATGCCCTTTATATATCGAATCATAATCTATATTCCCTCCTTGATGCGAAGTGGCTTCTTGTGACCGCCGGAATGCCCGTGGCAGATAGCTGCGGCTACTGCGTCCGCCGTGTCGTCGGGTTTTGGAACCTCCTCCAGATTCAAAATAGCCTTGACCATTGCCTGAACCTGTTTTTTGTCCGCCCGCCCATATCCCACAAGGGCCTGCTTAATTTGCAGCGGCGTGTACTCGCTTATTTTCAAATTGTGTTTTGCGCAGGCAAGCACCGCGACGCCTCTCGCCTCGCCTACCAGAATTGCCGTCTTTGCATTGTTGTTGAAAAAAAGTTCCTCGATTGAGGCCTCCTCCGGCTCGTACTTTTCGATAATCTCCGTAAGCCCGTCGTACAAAGCCGTCAAACGCTCCGGCATTTCCATGTCGCTGTCCGTTGTAATTGAGCCGTATGTCACCGTTACAAACTTGTTTCCTATCATATCCAAAACCCCGTATCCCAATATGGCGTAACCGGGGTCAATTCCCAAAATTCTCACTTCAAAACTCCTTAAACGTACTGTTCGCAGTTTGTTCTCTTAAAATTATATCACGCAAACATTTGTTTGTCTACAAGTATTTTTTATATTGAAATTTGCCCGCCCGTATGTTAAAATTTCAGTAAGATTAGACAAGTAGGCGATTACTTGAGGAGGTAGATATGAGATATTCCAGGCAAAACAAGATCATCGAACTGATTACAAATAACGAGATTCATACACAGGAGAAGCTTGCTTCCATGCTGAGGGAGTGCGGCTACGAAGTTACTCAGGCGACAATTTCAAGAGATATCAAGGAACTTCAACTTGTTAAGACTCTTTCGTCTTCCGGTAAATACAAATATTCAGTTCATAAATCACAAGAACTCCCTGTTTCGGATCGTTTTGTCAAAATATTTCGTGAAACCATCACTTCCATTAACTTTTCCGGAAACATAATTGTGGTCAAGACCCTTTCGGGCTGTGCAAATGCTGCCGGCGAAGCGATAGATACCTCCAATTTCGAGCATATCATCGGCTCTCTTGCCGGTGACAACACCCTTCTTCTCATCGCAGACGACGAAAAAAACGTTCCTGCCATCGTAGAGGGATTCAACGAAATGCTTAAAAGGAGCAGCGAAAAATGATTGATCGCATCAGTATCAAAAACTTTGCAATCATTGAAAATGCAGAAGTGGACTTTGAAGACGGGCTTAATATCATAACCGGCGAAACAGGCAGCGGCAAATCCATCGCGGTGGAGGCAATCAGCCTCGCTCTCGGAAGTCGGGCAGACACGTCCTCTGTGCGAACCGGAACCGACAAAGCTGTGGTTCAGCTTCTTGGAACTCTCGAGGGCGAAGAAATCGTGATAACCAGAGAAGTCTCCGCCTCCGGCAAAAATATCTGCAAGCTGAACGGCGAAATAGTCACCTTAGCCCAACTTAACGCCGCCACAAAACGGCTTGCCGACATCCACGGGCAATACGACAACCAGTCTCTGCTTAATCCGGAGTACCACATTATACTTTTAGACATGTATAAGGCAGGCGCCTCCGCAGACATAAAGGCTGCGGTAAGCGTTGCTTTTCGTAAATACAACGAAATCAAACGGCAGCTCATCGCGCTGCTTTCCC
The DNA here is from genome assembly GCA_963658905.1 of Bacteroidaceae bacterium. GTDB lineage: Bacteria > Bacillota > Clostridia > Peptostreptococcales > Anaerovoracaceae > CAG-238. Next base: position 26,811 of record CAVKSD010000004.1, on the reverse strand, counting down.
ACGAAAAGGAAAACGCCCGCAAACTTGATTTTTACAGGTTTGAAGCGGAAGAAATCAAGAACGCCGAACTCAAACCCGGTGAAGATGCCGAACTGGAAGAACGGGTCTTTCTTTTGCAAAACAGCGAGAAAATCTTTGAAAACGTGGAAAAGACCTACGCCATGCTCTTTGACGGCACCCCGTCGGCTACCGACCAGCTGAGTCTGTGCCTTGGCTCCCTCCAAGAAATTTCTTCCTATTCAAAGGAGCTTGCCGCAATTTCCGAAGAATTCGGCGACATATACTACAGGCTTCAGGATCTGTCCGGGGAACTGCGAAATATAAGAGAAAGCCTGAATTTTTCGCCGGAAGAAATGGACGCTGCCATGTCGCGGCTTGCCATGATAGAAAACCTCAAGAAAAAATACGGTTCTTCCATCGATGAAATTTTGGAATACGAACAAAAAATACTGGCGCAGCTTGACATCATCGAAAACTTTGACGATGAGAAGCGTCGCCTCGAGTCTCTGCTTTCCGAAGCGAAAAAATCGCTTCTTGCAGCCTGCAAGGATCTTAGCGAAATACGAAAAAACTCGGCTTCTGAGCTTCAGAAGCGAATCACAGAAGAACTTTCCGAACTTAATTTTAGGGACGCCAAGCTGGAAATCAGGGTTTCGCCTCTTTCTGCCCCTACCGAAAACGGCATGGACGATGTGGAAATTCTCATTGCCACAAACCGGGGCGAACCTATGAAACCCCTTGCAAAAATTGCTTCCGGAGGCGAAATGTCAAGGATCATGCTTGCATTTAAGAACGTAATCGGCTCCTGCGACAACATCCCGACGCTGATATTTGACGAGATCGACTCCGGCATCAGCGGAATCACCGCCAGCGTCGTGGGCAAAAAGCTAAAGGAAATTGCAGAGCATCACCAGATAATCTGCATCACCCACCTGCCGCAGATTGCCGCCTGCGGTGACAGCAATTACCGGATTTACAAGGAAACCGACGATAATAAAACCTATACGAATATTCAAAAGCTGTTCGATGAGGGCAGAATCGAAGAAATTGCAAGGCTTCTTGGCGGCAGCACGGTTACGGAAACCACCCTTGCCAGCGCACGGGAACTTATTGCAAATTCGTAGCGATAGGATCAAAAGGCTGTCTTAGTATCTGAAAACACAAAAAAGCGGAGTGTTCCCCCTTGCAAAATTTTTTGCCGGGTACAGCTCCGTTTTTCTATTTTTGTATTTTGCTTTTTCGACTATCTGTTATTTATGGAAATATCCCAGTTTTCAATCTCCGTGTGGAGTAGCTTGTGGGCGCGCTCCGAAAGAGGCTTTCCTAAAAATTCTTCGTAGGTCAGTTTAACAGCCGGGTTTTCATGAGAAAATCTAAGCTGGCTGGTTCTGTCGAATCCGTAAAGCTGCATCGCTCTCGCCTGCGCCAGCTCCTGTCCGTCCTTGAAAGGCTGCCCGCCACCGCCTACGCAGCCGCCAGGGCAAGCCATGATTTCAACGAAATCGTATTCTGCCCTGCCGGATCTTACGGCTTCGATAAGTTCTCTGGCATTTCCAAGTCCGTTTACCACTGCAACCTTGAGTTGGGTTCCTGCCAAGTCGAACTTCGCTTCTTTCCAGCCCTTCGAACCTCTCACCTCTCGGAACGCGTCTGGGGACGGATTTTCGCCGGTTACGAGATAATAGGCGCTTCTGAGAGCCGCTTCCATTACCCCGCCGGTGGTTCCGAAAATCGCTCCCGCACCGGAAGCCTCGCCGAAAATATCATCGAAAGGCATATCTATCAAATCCTGAGGTTTGATGCTGTCGCTGCGGATGAAACGGTCAAGTTCTCTGGTAGTCAGCACAAGGTCAACATCTTTTCCGTGGTCGCCGTCGTTTATCTCCGGCACCGCCATCTCGTATTTCTTCGCAACGCAAGGCATAATCGATATCGAGAAAATCTTGTCCGGATTTATTCCAAGCTTGTATGCAATAAAGGTCTTTGAAATTGCTCCGAACATCTGCTGCGGGGATTTTGCCGTGGAAAGATCCTCCACAATATCAGGGTACTGAGTCTTTGCAAATCTCACCCAGCCCGGACAGCAGGAGGTGAACATAGGCCATCTGTAGCGGTTTCTGTTGGAAAGCCTTTCAATAAATTCGCTTCCCTCCTCCATTATCGTAAGGTCGGCGCAGTAGCTGGTGTCAAACACATAGTCTATGCCTATTTTTTTCAGGGCGCAGACCAGTTTTCCTAGAGTGGCGTCCTTGTCCTTGAGTCCGATTTGCTCCCCCCAAGCTGTTCTCACTGCCGGCGCAATCTGCACCATAGTGATGATATCGGGGTCTGCAAGGGCGTCATTAAGCTCGATTCTGTCGTCTCTTTCCCGCAAAGCTCCCACCGGGCAGTGAGTAATACATTGTCCGCAAAGTGAGCAGCCCGCATCATTTATGTCTTCATTGTCCCTTACGCCGATGGTAGTTCTGTATCCGGAACCCGTAAGATTCCAAACCCCCAAGCCCTGTATTTTTTCGCAGACTTGAATACAGCGCATACATTTTACGCATTTTGAAGCGTCCCTGATTATAGGAAGTTCTTTGTTCCATCTGTCAACTTCTGCGGTATTTTCGTAGTCGCTCATGATGATTCCCAGATTGTTTGAAATTGTCTGCAACGTGCAGTTTCCGCTTTCAACGCAGCTTGCACAATTTGCTCTGTGGTCGGAAAGAATCAGCTCCACATTGATTTTTCTGGTGCGCCTTACGCGTGGGCTGTTGGTCATAATCTCCATTCCTTCCTCGCATACCGTGTTGCAAGCAGTAACCAGCTTTTCCATGCCCTTGATTTCCACAAGGCAAACCCTGCAAGCGCCGATTTCGTTCAGGTCTTTGAGGTAGCAAAGATGGGGAATGTGGATGCCTACGTTTTCCGCAGCTTCCATGATGGTGGTTCCCTCTTGAACCGCTATATTTTGACCGTTTATAATAAGTTTTACCATTTTGTATCTCTCCCCCCTCTGAACGCGCCGAAGCCGTGATAGTCGCATCTGAGGCATCTTGAAGCCTCCTGCATGGCTTCTTCAAAGCTCATGCCCTGCTCAACTTCGTCAAAATCGTTTCCTCTCTGGTTTGCGAAACGCTCTTTCAGCTCGGTTCTGCCGCAAGGTATGTTATCGCTCGGCGTAGGTAACGGAATATCCACGTTTGCTTCGATTTCGTGGTTGTATCCAAGATATGCATCGATGTTTGCCGCCGCAACCTTTCCTGCGGCAACGGCGTTGATCACCGTAGACGGACCTGTTACGCAGTCGCCTCCCGCATATGTACCCTGAACATTTGCGATTACACTGTTTTTCTTCGCCTGGATATTTCCGCGGAATACCGGAATCCCGTAGTCCTCAAAAAATCCTATATCCGTAGACTGTCCGATTGCCGAAATTATGATATCGCAAGGTATCTTTTGTTCGGGCTCGGAGGAATCCATAGGCTTCGGTCTGCCAGAGTTATCTGCGGTTCCCGCGATTTGCGGTTTTACCCAGAGGGCTTCCACCTCGCCCTTTTTGTTTGTCTCGATTCTTGCCGGAGCTTTGAGCTGCAAGAGGTTGCAGCCCTCGGCAATAGCGCCGCCTATTTCGTCCGGCAACGCCGTCATATCGTCTCGTCTTCTTCTGTAAACAATGCTTACATCTGTTGCGCCGAGACGTTTTGCGGTTCTTGCAACGTCCATGGCAACATTTCCGCCGCCGATAACCACAACCACCTTGTCCCGGAAGTCAGGCATGGCATCGTCGCCGATTCCCCGAAGCATTTCCACCGCCGCAACCACGCCTTTTGCGTACTCGCCGGGGATTCCGATGCTCTTTGCGTTATGGGAACCGATTGAAATATATGCCGCGTCAAAATTGTTTCGGATTTCCGTCATAGCCTCAGGGGTGGAAACGTCGTAGTCCGTCTTTACCTCGATTCCCGTGGATAGGATCGCGTCGATATCCCACTGGAGTCTTTCCCTTGGCAACCTGTAATTAGGAATACCGTACCTGAGCATTCCGCCAAGCTGGGCTCTCTTTTCGTAAACCGTTACCTTGTGACCCATGATCGAAAGGAAATATGCAGCGGAAAGCCCCGACGGACCGCCGCCGATAACCGCAATCTTTTTGTTCGTATCGTCCATCTTTTCAGGCACGGGAACGTCGCCGCAGTTGTCCACCGCGTAGCGTTTCAGTCCTCTGATATTTACAGGGGCGTCGATAAGGGTTCTGCGGCATCTGTGTTCGCAAGGATGCTCGCATATAAGGGCGCAAACCGTCGGGAACGGGTTGTCCTTTCGTATCAGGCGCACCGCGTCTGCATATCTCTCGTTTTTGAGCAGGGCGATATAACCCGGCACGTCCACTCCTGCAGGGCACATGGCAACGCATGGAACAGGCTGGGCTTGTTTGCGTATCCGCTCGGAGCAGGTGTGATTTTTGATGTGGGATTCAAAGTCCTCTCTGTAGCCTTTCAGTCCGCGAAGCACCATGTTTGCGGCTTCGGTTCCTATTGCACAGTCTGCGGAAACGCTAATCGCCTCTGCGGTTTTTTCAAGAAGGTTAAGCTGGCTCATTTCCGGCTCGCTGTCGATATCCACAATGCTGTCAATAATCTGTTGAAGCTGTCCAAGTCCTACCCGGCATGGCACGCATTTGCCACAGCTTTGGGAGTGGCACAGCCGCAAAAACGACGCCGTCAGATCCACCGGACACTGTCCCGGAGGGCTTGCGATAATTCTTCTTTCCAAGTCTTTATAAAGACCCTCCACCGTTTTTTGAACGGTGTCTCTCGATTTAATGTAAAGTCTGTTCATCATTCCTCCTGAATTTTTCACCTAAATTTTTCCTATCAAAAGCTCCAGCGCCAGATTCTGCTCCAAAGCGCCTGTTTTTATATTCCTGTCTATCTCATAAAGCTGCGAAAGAATCTCTCTGAGCTTTGATTTTGTGAATCGGTCGGCGGTCTGGATCGCTTTTTTGACTCTAAATTCGTGAATCCTCATGATTTTTACGATTTCCGCCTGAGGCATCGCGTCCTCCCTAAATTCCTTGACCTCTAGCAGCAGCTCAAATTGGTTGATCAGCATAGCCGTTATCGCAAACACCTCGCTGCCGCTACTTAGCATATTGTGCATGATGCTAAAGGCTACGTCCTTTTTTTTATTCGCCGCCGCGTCGAGGAAATTAAACACAAAGGTGTCCATATCGGCGTTTAGAGCCGAGGAAATGTCTTCGGGTCTGATTTCCGCTCCGTCGCTGTGGGCGATTATCTTTTTGATGTCGTTTTCTAAGTTGAAAATCCTGTATTCGCTTTCTTTGTTGAAATATCCCGTTTCATCTATCAAATATCGCAAAACGTCTCTTTTTATCCCAAGCCCTGAAGCCCTGAAACGCTTCTCCGCAAAGGCTGCCAGCTGAACGCGGTCGAGCTTGTCAAAATCATAAGTCCTGCACTTTTTCTTCAGTTCCTTGAAAAAATCGTTTTTCTCGCCGTCCCCCTCCGTTGAAATTATAAGGATGGTCTGCTCCGACGGGTTTTCGACGTAATTCATCAGCGCCTCTTTGTCCGAAGAAGAAAATCCCTTTGGGCTTGCGGATTTCAGCAAGGCGTGGTTTCGCAGCCATACGATTCGCTTTTCGGAAAACATGGGGAAAGTCTCGCAGGATGCGATTATCTCGCCGATCTGGGCGTTCTCGTCGTCTATCTTTGTAAAATCAAAGGATAGCGCCGCCGGGTTTACATATTTCTTCACCAGCGAAAGCGCCGCCCATTCTACCAGATATTGCTCAATTCCGTACAAAAAAAGAACCGGCTCAAAATTATTTGTTTTTAAATCCAGCCCAAAACTTTTGTATGCGTGTTCGGGTTTTGCGGTTTTGCTTGCCATAATTATTCTTTCCTTGGTCTATAGCCGTAAAAATACCAATAGAAGTATTATACCTTTATTTTTCGCATATTTCAACATTTTTGAGTTTGTTATGAGGCCAGATTGGTATGTATACAAAGCCCGTCCCTGTCAAATCGGACGCCTACCGCGCCGTGAAGGTCATTTCGTAGCGTCAAACAGCCAAAATCCTCCAAAGTTTGCAAAGTTTCCGCCGTTGGATGCCCGTAATTATTTTGCCCTACCTGTATAACCGCCACTTTCGGAGCCACCGCCTGCAAAAATTCCGCCGAGGTGCTGGTTTTGCTGCCGTGGTGTCCCACCTTAAGAACGTCGGCCCTGAGGGCGTCGCTTTCCCCGTAGTGCCTGAGCATCTCAGCCTCCCCCTCGCTGTCCAAATCTCCCGTAATCAGCGTCTTGTAGCCTTTATAATTCAGCATAAAAACCGAGCAGTCCTTGTTTTCCTCTTGTAGCGCCCCCTCTGCCAGCGAAAGAGGCCAAAGGGTTTCTATGTAAACCTCCTCTGCCAGCGTTATTTTCCTGCCTGCCGTCATTTCCGTGTATATTTTAAACTCGTTCAAAGCCTCCCGAAGCTCCGTAAGACCTTTGTAATGGTCTGTATGCCTGTGGGTCGCAACCGCCCCCTCAAGACGTGATACGCCGTTTTTCAAAAGATAAGGTTTCAGCTTGTTTTTTCCGATGTTGTAGTCCGCACTGCCGCCACCGTCTATCAGAATGTTCTTTCCGCCGGCTTTTATGTGCATACAGTCCCCCTGCCCCACGTCCACAAAAATTATGTCGTCATGGGTAATTGGCGAATAGGTAACTCCCTCTCCCGCCGCTGAAATTGCAAAAATTATCACAAATGCCCACAGGATTTTTTTGAAATCTTTTCTCTTTCGCATAATATAAAAGCTCTCGGAAGCCGCAAAAAACACGCCGCATATGAGAAAAATTATCACGAAAAATGGTAGCGCCGCCGCGTCGCTCCCGGAATGTCCGCCGAAGTTCATTATGTGATTGGTCTTTTCCAGCATAATGGCAAAGCCCTCAACTATAGGCCGCATCAGCTCCCAGCCGAAGCCCAAGCTGAACATACAAAATCCGATAAGCGCGGTAGGCACAAAATACCCCGTCATGTATATAATCGGAATGTTTGCGACTATGCTGACGGCAGATATGTAGTTAAAATTATACATTTGGTAGGTCAGCAGTCCGAGGTTCACCGCAAAGGCTGTGGAAAGGCTTTCGGGAACCGCATCCGGCATAACCGGCCGCAAAAAAGCGATAGAAGTAATGGCAAGAAAGGACATCTGAAAGCTCGCGCCGAATATAACGTAAGGGTTATTGGCGATCAAAATAAACGCCGCCACGCTCATAGATGTGAGCATATCGCTCCTGCGATCCATGTATCTGCCGAGAACGCTGACAATTATCATCAAAATTGCCCGACATGAGGATGTACTCCACATCGCCAGGGAGCCGTAGAGAAAAAGCATCACAAGCAGAGCTGTCAGGGCAAGCGCACTTCTGCGCCGCCCTGCAAGCTTCTTGTAAATTCCGTACATGATGCCTATGTGCAGCCCGCTGACCGCCAGAATATGCGCCGTTCCGTTGCCTCGAAATTCCTCGTAAACATCTTCTTCAATATAGCTCGTATCACCGAAAAGCACGCCTGAAATCATTCCGCGAGTGTCCTCGGAAACTGCCTGCAAAAAAGCGTTTCTTGCCCTGTAGATGGCTTTTTCGTAAACATCAATGGGCGTTTTGCGGCTTTCTTCAAAGCTATAAGATTTTATCGTTGCGATTTTTCCGATTCCGGTGCTTTTGAGGTATTTTCGGTAGTTAAAACAATGAGGGTTTCCGGCTTCGGCGGCGTCTTTCAGCACCGCCCTGAAACTTATGGTCTTTCGCAAAAAATTCTCAGCTTTTTCGCTGCTATCGCTGCTTTCACTGTTTTCGCTATTTTCGCTATATCCACTGCCGTACAGCGACCCCAACACGTCCTCGCTGAAATTAACCGCCTCACCGTTTAGGGATTTCAGCCTGATTCGGAGGGTAATTCGGTTTTCCTCCTCCTTGACGCCGACGACCTTTCCAGTGCAAAAACTTTCCTCGCTTCCTGCCGAAATCCCGGCGGCTTTCAGCGGCAGCCCCGCCGCGTCTGCAAGAGCAATAAGCGCTATAAGAACCATAAGCGCCGCAAAACATTTTCGTCTCATTTTTCCTCCGCATAAATTCGCTGCATACGGAGTTTGAACGGATTTCCTTACTTCTCCCCAATAACTATATTTATTATATACCGTGTTACATTATTTTACAAGGCATTTTTCTTCTTAATTTGCATATAATTTGCATTTATTTACGTCTTTCATGCCTTGTATGCCTTGTATTACCTTATATTTCCGAAAATATTTGTTTTTATCTGCTGCCTGTGGTATAATTTAAGCGTATGTATTTAAAACAATTTGGTTGAGATTATGAATTTACAAAAGAAAGTGGGTGATTTGATTGAGTGAAACAACTCACAAGTCAAGGCGCGACAGGAGACTTGAACTGGAAGCGGCTGAAGCGGCGCCTTCGGGTCACAGAACCTCCTCAGGCAAGCGGAAAAAGAAATATAAATTGAACAAAAAGCAATTTTTGAAATTTTTGATTTGCATATTTTTGACCATTGCGCTGATTATAACGGCATACACCGCCATCATCATCATCAAAGCTCCGAAGATCGAGACGAACAACATTTACAGTCTCCTCTCCCAGAGTTCGATTTTGTATGACGACAGCGGACAGATTATCGACAACGTATTTGCCGAAGAAAACAGAACCATTGTGGGCATCGACCAGATTCCGGATCACGTTCAAAAAGCCTTTATCGCCTTGGAGGATAAGACCTTTGAGACTCACCACGGTTTCAACGTAATCCGAATTTTCGGCGCAATCAAGGATGCCCTGTTTAACGGTGGTCACATCAGTGGTACCAGTACCCTGACCCAGCAGCTTGCCCGTAACCTTTATCTTACGGACGAAATGCAGGAAAGATCTCTCAGCCGCAAGATTACCGAAGCTTATTATTCTGTTATTTTGGAAAGCAAACTCAGCAAGAGCGAAATCCTCGAAGCCTACCTCAATACGGTTAACTTCGGCGGCGTGTACGGCGTTCAAACCGCGGCGCAGGCGTATTTCTCAAAGGATATCGAAGACGTGACTGTCGCAGAGGCGGCGGCGCTGGCGGCTATGCCTCAGGCTCCTACCACTTACCGATTGGTAATTCAGGTTTCCGCCGATGAAATAACCGAGGATACGCAGAACCTCATCAAAAAGAGCGGAGATTATGCCTATGTCTGGAACGATGCTGCCAAGGATCGTATCAAAACCTGCCTTGCCCTCATGCACGACCAGGGCTACATCACCGACGAGGAGTATGAAGAAGCAAAAGCTGTTGAAATCAAAGACATGGTAAATCCAAACATCGACGCTCTCAACGAGGTTTCAAACTACTTTGCGGACTATGTAATCACTCAGGTCATCAGCGATTTGCAAAAAGAGTACGGATATGACTATGCAAAAGCCTCCAACATCGTCTACAAAGGCGGCGTTCAGATTTACACCACCATGGACTCGCAGGCTCAGGAGGTTGTCGAAAAAGAATACAAAAAAGATTCCAACTTCCCTCAGCCTATGGGCTACAGCACTGACAAGAACGGCAATATATTGAACACGTCCGGCGGCAGCATAATGCTTTACAAATACTCGAATTATATTGAGGACGACGGCTCTTTCAAGCTAAAATCCAGCGAATATAAATGGAACGACGACGGCTCCCTGACTATCTACGCCGGAAAGCGCCTTGCGATTTACGACACGACGGTTCAAGGCACCACCGACTACAGCGTTGAGTTCAGAAGCATGTATACCATTGACAATAACAAGTTCTACTCCATCGCAGGCGGCTATGTCAACATCCCGCAGGAGTACAAGAGCAAGGATTCCGAAGGCAACTTGGTGGTAAGCGCAAAGTTCTTCGAGGACTATCCGGACTTCTTCGTAAAGGACGGCAAAAAGCTCTCCACCACGGATTACAGCCTCAAACAGCGAGTAATTCAGCCTCAGTCGGCTATGACCATAATCGATAACAAAACCGGCGCCATCAAGGCGATGATCGGCGGCAGAAAGCTCACCGGGCGTATGCTCTACAACCGCGCCACTGCTCCGAGACAGCCGGGTTCTTCCATAAAGCCTATCGCAGTTTATGCTGCGGCTCTGCAAAAGAGCTTTGAATGTGCGGAAAAGGGCGAGACTTTCCCTCTTGTAAGCACGGGCTACGACAAGCAAGGCACCAAGCTTTGGGGAGATTACATTACGGCAGGCTCCATCGTTGTGGACGAGCCGACAAAGATAAACGGCAAGGTTTGGCCGAAAAACTCCTATAACTCATATCGCGGAGCATACACTTTCAGAACTGCCCTCCAGCAGTCAGTAAACGTCTGTGCGGTAAAGATTCTCGCTCAGGTGGGGGTTGACTATTCCTATGCGACTGCGGAAAAGTTCGGGCTTACGACCCTTGTACACGACGGCGACGTTAACGACCTTAACCTTGCGGCTCTGGGCATGGGCGGTCTTACAAACGGCGCTACCACGTTGGAAATGGCAAGTGCGTATACCACCTTTGTAAACGGTGGCGTACACAAGAGTTACAGCTGCTACACCAAGGTTACCACAAAAACCGGCGATGTGCTTTTGGAACCGAATGTGACGGAAACCAAAGTTCTTGACAAAGGCGTTGCATGGATAATGCGTGACGTTCTTCAGAGCGTTGTTTCTCAGGGAATCGGCTTCTATGCAAAGGTTTCAGGGGAGAATGTCGGCGGTAAAACAGGTACAACCTCAGACAGTTACGACATTTGGTTCGACGGTTTCACCGCAAATTATTCGGCGGCTCTTTGGATAGGAAACGATGTGAACATCAAGCTTTCCTCCATGTCCCCTGCTGCCGCCACCCTTTGGGGCAAGATAATGGGTCAGATCGACAATGCAAAAGGTGGAACATATTCCAAGCGTCCGTCAAACGTTGTTTCAGCAACGATAGATACAACCACAGGTCAGCTGGCTACTTCCGCCACCACCAAGAAGCGGACGGAGTATTTCACCAAAGGCACTGAGCCGACGGAGGCTGCCATTGCCGAGGTAAGCGTGACGGTTTGCTCCGCAAGCGGCTATCTTGCAACGCCGGATTGCCTTGACACCTATACAAAGACGGGTTATGCGACGGAAACGCCTGTGGACTCGGAGGGCAACCCGCTGCCGACATACTACTGCAATATGCACAATTCAGATCCGGAGACTTACCCGCCTGACCCTGACGTGCCTTTCACACCGGTAGAGCCTGATCCGGGAAGCGACCCTGACGACGAGGATATCATAGACGACCCGGATGATCCGGACTACGATCCGAACCCGTCGGAATAAAAAATTTCCGATAATATCAGATAATATCGGACGGCATAGGGCAAAAATTGATTTAGATTTGATGTAGAGAGAATGCAGCAGACAGCCGGCATAGGTCGGCGGATCTGCTGCATTTTTATGTTTATTCGGATATGTAACAAACGGCGTAAAAAATAAGGAGCGATTGCTCGCTCCTTATCGCAAAGCTACATTGTAGCCTTTCTTTTGAATTATTCTTCGTCTTCTTCAACTTCGTATTCTTCTTCGGAAACTTCCGCTTCTGCCGCCGGCATTTCAACCGTTTGCTTGATGCTGAGGCTGATTCTCTTTCTTTCTGTGTCGATATCGAGAATCTTAGCTTCTACAGTTTCTCCCAAAGTAAGTTCTTCCGCAACGTCGTTTACTCTCTTGTGAGCAACTTCGGAAATATGTACAAGTCCGTCAAGACCCGGTTCAAGTTCAACGAATGCGCCGTATTCCTTGATCTGTACGACTTTACCGCTTACAATCTCACCAATCTGATACTTTTCGTTGATTACAGACCATGGTTCCGGTGTCGTCTGCTTGAGTCCGAGGGAAATCTTGCCTTTTTCTTCGTTCATGGACAAAATCTTAACCTTAACTTTGTCACCGATTTGAAGAACTTCCTGCGGGTGTTTCAGCTTACCCCAAGAAATTTCGGAAATATGAAGGAGTCCGTCGATTCCGCCAAGATCTACGAATGCTCCGTAGTCGGTGAATCTCATTACGGTTCCATCTACGATATCGCCAACATTGAGACTGTTCCAAACAGCTTCAACCTGTTTCTTCTTTTCTTCGTCCAAAATAACCTTGTGCGAGAATACGCATCTGCCTCTCTTAAGGTCAACTCTTGTTACTCTTACGGTCAATTCTTTGCCGATAAACTCGTCTGCGTTTTCAACATACTTGTCCGAAAGCTGTGAAAGAGGAATAAATCCTGTAACTTCCTTGTAAGCTGCGATAACTCCGCCATTTACCTGTCTGATAACCTTAACTGTAATAGTTGACTTGTTTTCAAGAGCTTCATTGATTTCGTTCCAGTGTTCGTTAACTTCCAGTTTCTTTTTGGAAAGTGTAATAACGCCTTCGCCGTCGTCAGTCTTAACTACTTTAGCTTGGATTTCATCGCCAACCTTGAATAAGTCAGTTAACTTCCGGTCTCCTTCCAATGTTACTTCTTCTTTCGGAATAATTCCGTCTTTTTTACAACCCATGTCAACGATGACTCCATTTTCAGTAACCTGATGTACCGTTCCGTTAACAACTTCGTTGAGTCTTGGAAGTCTCATAGCTCCGTCTAAATCATATGCTTCGGTAGCAAGCAGTTCTTCCATGCTCATTTCATTTTTTTCAATCATGGTAGCAATAACCTCCTTAATTACGCATTCGGGCGTCGAGGCACCCGCTGCAATGCCTATTTTATCATATCCTGCAAGCTCGTGCAACGGCAAATCTTCGATTTTTTCAGCAAAAAAAGTTTTTTTGCACTTTTTTTCTGAAATTTCAAATAATTTTCGCGTGTTGGAGCTTTCCCTGCCGCCGATTATGAGCATGGCGTCGCATATTCCGGCAAGCTCCGCGCAGCTTTTCTGGCGAAGCGCGGTTGCGTTGCAGATTGTGTTGTTTACCTCCGCCTGTATATTGTTCTTTTCAAAGACGTCTATAACCTCGTCCAAAATTTCCTTTTTTATGGTGGTCTGGGCTACCAAAAATAAGTCTTTATCCTTGCAGCTTTCCAAAGCCTTTATCGCATCATCAGCAGAGTTTACTATGAGCGCGCCCCCGTCGCACCATCCGTTTATTCCCTTAACCTCCGGGTGCGTACCGTCGCCTACTATTACCACCTGCTTGCCCGCCTCATGGGCGTTCTCCGCAAGCTGCTGTATTTTTTTTACGAAGGGACAGGTAGCGTCCACGATCTTGCAACCTGTCTTTGCCGCTTCTTCAAAAAACTTTTTTGTTTCGCCGTGGGACCTGACGATTATCACGTCTTCCGCCTTTACCTCTGTGAGGCTGCCAATTATGCCTACGCCTTTTTTGCATAGCCCGTCGGTGACGGTTTTGTTGTGAATCAGCGGGCCCCAGGTATAGATTCTGCCTACTCCGGGGGCGTTCTTTTTAAGTTCGATTTCCGCTTCCGTTTTTTCGATTGCCTGCTTTACGCCGAAGCAAAATCCCGAGTGGGAAGCCTTTAAAATTTCTTTTGCCATTATGTTTCCCTCAAAATTTATTCTTCAGGCTCTCAAGGTATCTCTTGAAAGAGGCTTCGGAGCCGTTTTCCGTCGGATTGTAGTATTTTACGCCCTCCCGATGCAGATTGTCCGGCAAATACTGCTGCTTCACATACCCGCCGAATGAATGAGGATATTTGTAACCACCGCCGTATCCCAGCTTCGTTGCGCCCTTGTAATGGGTGTCTTTGAGGTGCGCCGGCACGTCGTCGATTTTTTTTGTTTTCAGGTCGTGAGTTGCCGATTCCAGCGCCATGTACGCCGCATTTGATTTCGGCGAGGACGCTAGCAAAACGACGGCTTGGGCGAGATTGATTCTTGCCTCCGGAAGTCCAACCATGTCCGCCGCCTGAACGCAGGCTGTCACAATGGAAATCGCAGAGGGGTATGCCATCCCCACGTCCTCGCTTGCCATTACAAGCAGCCTCCTGCCAATCATCCGTATGTCTGCTCCTCCGTCCAGAAGCCTTGCAAGATAATGTACCGCTGCGTCCGGGTCGCTTCCCCGCACGGATTTTTGCAGGGCGCTTAACAGATTATATCTATCTTCTTCTTTGTCATAAAAGCCAATCTTTCGTTGCATGGCTTCCGATACGATATGACTGTCTATTTTCTGCCCCGTAGAAAGGTTGTCCACGATAAATCCCAGCGTATCCAGCGCCACTCTGGCGTCTCCATTTGCCATTTCTGCCAAAATGCGGATTGCCTCAGGCTCGTAATCTATATTGAGATTTCCGAAACCCCGTTCCTTATCCGCAAGCCCCCGTTTTATTATCGTAACAAGGTTGTCCGTTGTCAGTCGCCTGAATTCATATATGTTCCGCACCCTGCTTATAACGGCGTTGTTGATTGAAAAATACGGGTTTTCCGTGGTGCTTCCGATAAATTTGATTATTCCTTCTTCGAGAGCCTTCAGCAGGCTGTCCTGTTGCAGCTTGTTCCACCGATGAACCTCGTCCACATACAAATAGGTCGTCTTTTTTTCAAGCCCATAAAACGAAAGTTTTGCCTTTTCCAGCAGTTCTTTAAGTTCTTTCGTTCCCGTAACCGAGGCGTTAAGCTCGTAAAATTCCCCCTCCATCTCACCGGCGATTATCCTTGCCAGCGTGGTTTTTCCTGTTCCCGACGGCCCGAAGAAAATTGCCGAGTCAAAGGTCTTGTTCTTGATTGAATTATAAAAGAGGGAGCCTTCGTACATAAAATGCTCCTGCCCCACAAAGTTTTCAAGTTTGTCCGGTCTCATTCGGGTTGAAAGAGGTATCATATTCTTATTTTCTCCTTATCGAATTGTAGAATTTTGTCGAATTTCTTGTCGAATTTTCTCATACTGCCAAAGGAAAAACATCTAAGCTATCCCATTGACGTTATAAAGACATCTTCCACGTCTTTTTCTTTGCTTTCTTCCAACGCTTTCAGGGCATCCTCCTTGTCGTCGATCACAGGAGTTATCACCTTAAAGACATCGTCTGCCTCGACGATTTTGGTTTCGATTCCCTTGAGGCGCAGGGCCTCCGCAAGTTTTTCCGCAGCATCCTTGGTGGAAAAAGCCCCAAACTGGAGCGCATATCCCTCTTCAGGCATTTCTTCCTGCGACGTCTGTTCCGCACCGGCTTCTGTCGCGGTTTTCTCAAGCTCCACGGGACTTTCATCAGCATTATACCCTATAATCGGCCCAATTACAAATCTTGCGGTTAAAAATCCCAAAGCAATCGCCAGTATTATTATACCAGCAAACGCTCCGACTTTCACCCTTGAATTTTCGGATTTGCTCTTTCTTTTTCTGATTTTTCTTCTGATTTTATTGCCCGCCATGTTCCCACCTCCAGCTATGATAGTACATTATATTAAAAAAAGGCGTTATGATTCGCCTTATTTTATTCCGCACACCCGTATTTCCCGTTTTAGATTTTCTATGAAGCCCAGCATACGCTCCGTTTTCAAATTGCCGCATTCGGTCATGTTTTTCAAAGCGTCAAGATACATTTTCCCGTCCGTGGTGGTATATCTTTTCATTTCTCCGATAAAGCAGCTTACCGCCCTCTCGGCTTTCTGCTCCTGCCTTGCGGGTATATATGTAATCATGTATTTCTGTTTTTTCTCGTCGGCGTAAACCGTGTCCGGAGACAGAATGTACTCCTCCGGAAAGAAAAGATTGTCTTTTAGTTTTTCAATCATGACCAAAACCCCCTCGATTACTGTAAGGACTTCCGGGGCGGTCATTTCCCCAAAGGCGCTGAGTTTTCGGTAACCCTCCGTATGGTAGACGCCTTTCATCATTCGCTTGCTTTTTATGATCGAAAGTGGCAAAATTTCGCCGCATATCCCGTACTTTAGCTTTTCCGCTTTGTTAGCGTATATCTCTTTCTTATTTCTCATGTCTATGTAAGCCCTGCTCATCCCTAATTCTCCTTTCCTCCTCCGCAAACCAAGCATGGAGTATAACCCTTTGCTTTTGCGTCTTCTTTTTCCATTTCTATTTTGTATTCGTTTCCGTTGTAATTTTTCGTGGCATACCTGCACCCTTGGGTATGAAATCGCTTGCCGTATTTCGGGAAGATAACCACCGGAACGGATTCCTCGTTTTTTTGAAACTCCTCCGCAGGCAGCGGACTCGAATTTTCCAATTTCCCGGTAAAAGCCCTTGCCCGCAGCTGCTGGGTAAAAGATATTTTCCCCTTTATTCCTATGGGGTTTTTTACTTTAAACTCGGATTCTGTCCTAAGCTCTACGAGTTCGTCGATTCCCGCAGCAGTTACGTTTGTTCTCAGCCTGTGCTTGTCTGCAATAGACGCAACCTCTGCGAAAGCCGCGATTTTGGCAGTTTCCGTCCCTGAGCTTATTGCGTGCATTTGCTTTGCGCTCTGAAATCCTATATTTTCACATTCTGCAATGATGTTGATAATCAAGGCGATTGCCACAATGCAAAGTATAAATACCGGCATGCTTATGGCGGCTTCGACGATATAACTGCCTTTTTTGGCGTTTTTAGTGTTTTTAGTATTTTTCGTCAAATTCATGCTTTCTCCCGTTTATATCCATGGAATATTTAACTCCCGTGTAGTAATCGCAAATCAGAAAATACTCACAGTATAAATATTTCATGTTTATCTGAATTATGTCCAGTATTCTGAGTTTTTTTGTTTCCTTTGGCAGTGCCGCCACCAGTATTTTGAGATATTCTTCGTAGTTTTTGCCCTCAATTTTCTGAGGTTTGATATAGTTTTTCGCTTCGCGATTCTGCTCTTTCTCGGAAACCCGATTTCCACGGGAGTCGAAGCCGTATTCCGCTACCAAAATATTTTCCAGCGAAGTCGCCCAGTTTTCGTCTTTTTTTATCAGCGGCACCTCCTCTCCGGCGTACAATAGTTTCAAATCGTTTACGGCTTCCATGTACGCCCATCCCTCCAGTATCAGCGCCTGCGTGATTACAGGCGCCGTTGGCATAATCAATTCGGCAGCAGCCAGCGCTGCGTTTCTCTTTTCGCTGCAAGAATAAAGATATGCCAGGTTAAGACCGTTTCTGAGCAGAGTAAGCTGAGTTTTGACCTTTTTCTTAGCGTCATTATCCGAAAGTTTTCCGGTAATTATGTATTCGATTTCATTGTTGAAATAAGTCTCCCCCAGCCCCCGCTCATTCATACAGTCCTTGAAAAAGCGGAAAATGTAAATATTCTCGGCGGCATCGTCTATGATATCGCCTGCTGATTTGCTTTCTTTGATTTTGTCGGCAAGAGCAAAGATTCCTACGCTTTCTCCTTTTCCGCCGGAGGGGAGAGCCTTGATTATTCTCTGATTTTTTATGTATCTGTCCGTCCCTGCCGCAGCGTTTTGTTTCTCCGTGCTATTTGAGTTTTCAACAGGCGTAGGCTTTGCGTCGTATGCCACCGCATCTTTTATCTGAGCCGAAAAATTTTCGGATTTTTGCAGTTCATATTCCTCAAGCTCACATTTGCAGGACTGAAAATCAATATATTTTTTGTCTTGGCAAGAAAACGATATGTAATCCCTAAGTTTTTCTTCAACCTGAAGCTCATTGCCATTATAAGCAAAAATACCATACCTTCCCTTAAGATTACGATCGTACTCTGCCAAAATGCTTCTTCCCCACAGGGTTCCGAAGTCGTCTGCCGCTGCGGAAATCGCGTTTTCTCCTGCCCCATGCACCGAGGCGGCGGCAAGAATCATCATGGAAGAAAATAGAATTGTCGCCAGAACGGTGTAGGAACCTTTTTTATTCATTTTTTTCTTTTTCTGTCCCGTAAATTTCATAGCTCAGCCTATCCTGCAATCTTATGGCAACGGTCTCCGAAACCTTGTAGATTTCCTTTCTTTCCTCCGTGTGCCGCTGAATCTGTTTGTCCAAGTCCTCGTAAAAATTCATCACCAGACCTATCAGGGCTGCCGTTATCAAAAGCGTCAGGGGCATTATCAGCGTTGCCTCGATTATTCTCATAGCTCTTCCTGTTCGCCCCTTGCCTAAAATTTGGCGCTGTTTAGAGATCCAAAGGTGTTATTCACAAAACTTGTAATCTGTTCCTTGAATATCAATCCCAGTGTCACTGCAATGGCAACAAGAATCGCTACCTGTACCATTTCCATTCCTTTTTTGTTTAAGATTCTCATTTTATTACCTCCTAACCTTTTATATTTGAAGCATCGCCGGCGCTGCCGTTATCATAATAAGCGCAATCAGCAGAATCCCAAGGGGAAAGCTCATTTTGCTTTCGGAAATTCTGATTCTGCCGAGAGCCGCACGCTTTCTTTCTTCCCACAGAGATTCGCTTTGCTCTGCTAATTTTTCCCACAAATCGCTTCCCCTGTTCATATTTTCCGTTAAAATCGCCGAAACCCTTGCCAGCTCCTTCACATTTGAGGAACGTCCGAATTTGCAAAAGGCGGTTATAACATTTTCTCCGTTGCTTCGGGAAGATACATATACATTGTAGACCTGATTTGTAAAGTAGTTTTGCCTCTTGGCATCCAGGCTTCCGTAGCCCTCTGCGATTTTGCAAAAAGCGTCGGTAAGTATGACGCCGCTGTGCATAAGGAGCAAAAGCTGATTGATAAATCCGGGGAGCGTCATTATAATGTCGTTATTGTTTTTTTCTATCGATTTTTTTATCTTAGATTTCAATTTTGTTTATCCTTTCCGTCATCACCGCCGCTACAAGCATCAGTCCTGCCGCTACGGTAGTTATAACAAGTCCCTGAGAGCTTTCCGTCATGGGACTTATATAGTCCGGCGCCGTGAGCCTGATCATCAAGACGATTATAAACGGTGAAATTCCAACGATTCTGCCCTCAAAAATTTTCTGTGCAAGGAGCGTTTTCAGTTCTCCCTCCAGTTCGATTTTGTCTCCGATAAGCTGCGTCGCCGTATTTATCGCCTGTTTAAGATCCGCTCCACTTATTTTGCAGTTTTCGTATACTCGCGCAAAATCTTCCATATCCGCTAGCCCGCTTCGCCTTGCGAAATCGTAAAGGACTTCCGTGTCCGTGGCATTTCCGTTTTCTAGCATTGCGGTCATATGATCGAGTTCTATCATTATGTAATCGGTTTTCTCATAGGTCGCCCCGCAAAAGGTCTTTGCCTCAGCAAGTGCCCCTGCCATATTACGTCCCGACGAAACCGAGGCGGCTATGGAATAAAGCAAATCCCTGAACTGACTCAACATCTCCTGACGACGTTTTTTCAAAATCCCCTCTTTGTATTTTGGAAGCGCCGCGGAAAATGCAATGGCAAGGATTCCGCTTACTATTAGGCTGTCATAGAACAAAATCCCCACCGCCGCCGCCATGGCTAGAACCATTGAAAAAAACAGCAGTTTTTCCTTTTCATTGAGTTTTATTTCCTTTGGCATTCCTTATCCCCTCTCCAACATAGACAAGCCTCATATTATCGTCAAGCTTCATTATCCTGTTAAGTACAAATTCCCCATTTTTGCAGCCGCACAGTTCGGTTATCTCCGTCACCTGCCGCTTTCCGTTTTTTTGCCGCCTGATATGTACCATTATGTCGATTCCCTCGGCTATCTGCTCTCTTATGGAGTCCACGCTTATGGGCATCGCCGCAAGATAAAGTGATTCCAGCCTTTTTAACATTCCCTCCACCGAATTTGCGTGTCCCGTGGAAAGGCTGCCGTCGTGACCGGTGTTCATCGCCTGAAGCATATCTATCACTTCTTCGCCTCTTACCTCTCCCACGATTATCCTGTTGGGCCTCATTCTCAGGCTGGATTTTATCAGGTCTGCCATGCTGACGCGACCCTCGCCCCGGGCGTTGCTGTTTCTGCATTCAAGGTGAACGATATTCGGTATTGATTTCATTTTCAGCTCCGCCGAATCCTCCACGATTATCACCCGCTCGTCCCTTGGCACCGCCTCTGCGAGGGCGTTTAGAAGCGTTGTCTTGCCCGAAGATGTTCCGCCGCTTACAAAGATATTGTAGCCGTTACGCACCAGTTCTTTCAGAAAGCAAGCAGCTTCCTCCGTCAAGGTCCCGTTTCCCACCAGATCCTCCATTCGCATATAATTCTCGGAAAATTTTCTGATGGTAAGTATCGGACCGTTCAGGGCGATGTTTTTGTACACGCCATTTACTCTGGAGCCGTCCGCAAGCCTTGCGTCCACAATGGGGCTTCGCTCGTTTATTTCTCTATGTACCTCTCCTGCAATATTTCGCATAACTTCTTCCAGTTCTTCCGTAGAATCAAAGTGCATGGGATATTTTTCAATCTTTCCTCTTCGCTCCACGAATATAGTCTCAGGACCGTTTACCATAATCTCGCTGACCTCCGGATCTTCGATCAGAGGGTGTAAAATTCCCAGTCTCCTGCGGGTCTTATAAAATATTCTCATTATGGTTTCTTCTATCTCCTCGTGAGAAAATCGCAGGCTCTTTTCGTCGTCGAAAATCGTTCGTATAATCAGCTTCATCGCCTTAAAATCGTCAATTTCTTTTTCGTTTCCCAGTCTTTCTCTTACGGCTCTTAGCTTATCCTCGGCAAAAGCCTTTGCCCCTATACTCATATCCATTTTTCCCAAACCTTTCCTATCCTTGCGGCGTAGTCTCCGTCCATTAAAATTTCAATGCCCTTTTCGCAAGGTACAAAACTGTTGCGATCCTCCGGAATCCTGAAAACTCCGTCTTCGCAGTCCGTCCTTGCGCTGCGGTTGACAATTTGAATCAGCTCCTTTTCTGCGAAGCTTTCCCCTTGATTTAAAGGATAATATTTCGTTCTGAGGTCTTTGTCGTTATGTATCAGACAGGCTTTGTCAAAATTTATCCGCAGGTTCGTCGGAGGCGCGTCCAAAATCACAAGGTCAAAGCTTTTCATTTCCCGAAGCTTGTCTACTACGATTTCCGCTTTGTCGGTCCTTTCCAGATATTTAAGACCGTATTTGTCCGAAGAAACATAGCTGTCTATGCTGTGCAAAACGTTGTTTTCAATCATGTGTGGCAGTTCCCTTGCCGGTCGCAAAGCCCTGTCAGCCTCATGTGCATAAAGCTCCCACGCCCTGCTGCCGCCCATATTCATATACAAAACTTTTTTGTCTGTGTTCATAGCGATTTGTCTTCCCATTGTCACGGCAGCGGCAGAAACGCCGCTGCCTCCAAGAAAGGAATATATGGAAATAATTTGCATGTTTCCTGCTATTTCGCCGCTGAAAGACATCTTGTTGTTTCTTTCGTATGCTCTTACGATTGTTTTGAAAATTTCCGATACCGTCGCGTATTTACCCAGCAGCTGCCCGTTATTGCCATAGTCATAATCGAAATTTCCTGCGCTCCTGCCCTCCATCGCGATTACTTTCGGATTATATTTTTCAAATTCGCTTCTGTCCGTGACTATGATGTCGAAGTCCTCCAAATTGTAGTCCGTGTAGTAGAACCTGTTTTCTATCAGGAACACTTCCAGTCCGGGGGAAAAGTCCGCAAGCCCCCTCGCAATGTCATTCATATGCTGTCTACTCGTCAAATTGATTGCTACAATAATCCTTCTCATAATTTACACCACTTCCTTTCCCTTACATAGTAACTCACTTAGCAGAATTTGTCAACCACTTTTTTCTAAAAATACTTTATTTTTTCTTTACATCAATTATTTAAATCAAACTTCTGAGTTTTTCCAAGGCTTTCGATAGTGTTCCAACACTGTCTATAAGCCCCATGCTTACCGCTTCTTTCCCAAAGAGCAACGTTCCAACGTCGTTTGCCATGTTGCTGGTGCAGTTCATTTTTTCCTCGATGACCTCCCTTTTGGCATGGGAATGTTCAACGATAAATTCCACCACCCGCTCCTGCGTCTTTTTCATATACTCAAAAGTTGGCTCTGCACTGATAAGAGTGCCGCTTGTCCGAATCGGATGAAGGGTCATGGTGGCGGTTTTTGCCACAAAGGAATAATCTGCGGAGACCGCAAGGGGAATCCCAATGCTGTGTCCCCCGCCCAGCACAAGGGAAACCGTCGGCTTTGAAATTCCTGCCACAAGCTCAGACAAGGCAAGTCCCGCCTCCACGTCGCCGCCCACCGTGTTCAAAACCAGCAGAAGCCCTTTTATTTCAGGGTTTTCCTGTACCGCGATAAGCTCCGGTATGAGATGCTCGTATTTTGTGGTCTTGTTCTCCTGCGGCAATATGGAATGTCCCTCTATGCTTCCGATAATGTTGATATACTGAATATCGCTCTTAAAATTCATTCCCGTTCCGATAAGTCCAAGCTCCTTGATTAGATCCACCGCATCGCTTGTTCCCTGCTCGCCTTCTTTTGACCTGTCCTTTTCTTTTTCGTCACTCATATTTCACAACCCTCTTTCGTAAAATTTATTATCTCTATTATTTGCGCCGGGAGGGAAAAATATGCTTTTGAGTGAGATCGGAGACAAGGAGATTGTTGATATTTCAAAGGGAAGTATGCACGGACGGCTTTGGGACGCCGAGATATTTTTTGACGAAAAAACAGGTGCCATTCATTCCCTCTCCGTTCCGGATTTTCAAAGTTTGCGGGGAAAATTCAAAGAAAATTTGCAGCTTCCCTGGTCATCGATTATAATAGTGGGAGAGGACATGATTATTTTTAAATCGCATTAAAAATCACACTAACGTCACGTGAAATTTCGAGGTAAATTTTTGGAGAGAAATTTTCGTAGTAAATTTTGGAGAAAAGCGAAATGATTACTTTTTGGAAAAAAACTGCGGCGGCGCTGCTTTGCCTGCTGATTGCAGGCTCTGCCCTTGCCTCCTGCGGAGAAAATACAGAAAAAAACGAAAAAACGGGCGAATTTGCTGTGGCAAGGGAGACTTTCTTTCTGAAAGCAGATGGGGGCTACTTGATGGCGGAGGCTGTGTATCCGAAAGATTTTGACGGAAAAATGCCACTTGTTGCAATAGGTCACGGCTTCAAGGGAACATCGAACAGTGGAGGCGCCTCGGAGCTTTCCGAAAGGCTTGCCCGCGCTGGATTTGCCGCGATTCGCATGGATTTTAACCCGCGCACTTCCCCTGAAAAAGATGCGGAAAAGACAAATATGTACGACCTTGCAAGCATGGAAGATGCCATGCTTTCCGGAATCGAATACATGTGCGAAAATTACGATATCGACAAGGCTCGTATCGGACTTTACGCCCGCAGCATGGGTGGCAGAGTGGTGATGAAAATGGCAAACGAAAGCGCCGGAGGCTTTGATTATAAAGCCCTTGCCATGGTCGCCCCTGCCGGTAACGAAAATGCTATGATTTATTATGCCGGAGGTCAAGAGCATTGGGATAAGCTAAAGGAAACAGCCCGAAATAACGGTTTTACGGAGTACCAAGGGCTGAAGCTTACGCCCGAGTGGTTCATGGAATTTGAGAATTACAATCCCTGCGACTTCGGCTATAAATTTGGAGATAAGCCTGTGCTTGTCATAACCAACACCCTCGACCATGTGGTGACCGAAGAAACGAGTCGGCAGTGCGCCGCCGCCTACGAAAACAGCCGCGTAATCACGGTTACCACCGAAAATTACCACGGCTATGAAATGAGCTACAAGGAGTCCGATCTAAAGGACTATCTCATGGGGGAAATTGTCGAATTTTTCAAAACTGAGCTGTAATAAACTAAATTATGATCTTGCAAGAGAACGCCCGCTTACTGCCCTGCGTTCTTTTTTCCATTGGTATAGGCGTTGATAAATTTTGCTTTGCGCTTCGAATACATGATCATCTGGCTGGAATAAATCCCTTTGTAGCCCGACATCATGTAGCAAATGCAGCAGGAGGCGGCAAAATACAGCATCCCTTCCGCCCCGAAAACCTCAATTGAAAGAAAAATCGAAGAAATCGGACAGTTCGTAACGCCGCAGAACACGCAAATCAGTCCTATCGCTGCACCAAATCCCGCCGGAATCCCCAGCAGCGGAGCAACTACGCAGCCGAAAGTCGCCCCCACGAAAAACGCCGGAACTATTTCTCCGCCCTTAAATCCAGCGGCAAGGGTTATCGCCGTAAAAAGGAGTTTTAGCAAAAATCCGAGGGGTTCTGCTTTTCCCGCTTCCACAGCCCTTTCGATGACTTCCATTCCCACTCCGTTATAATCTTTCGTTCCGCAAAGATAAGTTAGCCCGATTATAGCAATGCCTCCTGCGATCACCCTGATATACAGGTTCGGGAAAGCCTTCACCATTATTTTCTCGCCAAATTGCATCGTGCAGCAAAACAAAATCGATACCAAGGCGCAAAGGATACCCAAGACGGCTATCTTCATAAACATCCCTGGGGCGATTTCCGGTACTTCAACGCTGAATTTGACGGGCTTTGTGTCCAAAGATGTGCTGACAAAATACGCACTGAGAGAAGCGATAAGGCATGGAACCAGCGCCACATGATAGAGAATCCCGATGCTGATTACCATTACCGCAAAGACAGCCGCCGCAAGGGGCGTTCCGAATATCGCCGAAAAGAACGCCGCCATCCCTGCAAGGGTCGCAATCCTCAGGTCGCTGTCATCTAAATGCAGTCCCCTGCCGATCCACTGACCGATGGTGCCGCCCATCTGAAGTGCCGCTCCCTCTCTGCCGGCACTGCCTCCGCAAAGATGGGTAAGCACGGTTCCCAGAAAAATCGCAGGCATCAGCATTACCGAAAGCCGCCTTCCCTTATGCACCGCCCGAATCACATGATTGGTGTTCAGACCTTCGGTCTTTGTCAATTTGTAGAATCCGACTATTACAAGTCCCGAAGCCGGAAGCAGAAAGAGTAGCCACGGATAGGCATTTCGAGCACTTTCTGCCACCTCGACGCTGTGATGGAAGATCGCCCCCAGTATGCCGCCTGCGCCGCCGATAAGCCCGGCAACCACCAGCCACTTAAAAAATGTTTCTATGTAAAGTCCCCATTCCCTTGCGTCTTTTGCAAAGGATTCGACGGAATTGTGTTTGCTCATTCTGCACTTTCCTTTCTGAGGAACTGCCTGTAAAACAGCGCTCCTACGATGCTTGTCAGCACCTCCGTAACTCCGAAAGTCAGCCAAAAATAGTCAAGCCCCAGCTGTGCGAATAAATATCCAAGCGGCACAAAAAGCACCACCGTTCGGATTATCGTAAGTGCGGAGCTTTTGATGGCAGCCCCCACCGCCTGAAAAAATACCGGAAAAGTCAGGGATGTTACCATAGGCAAAAAGCTGATTCCGATAAATCGAAAGCCCACCCTGCCGATTTCGATCACCAGTGGGTCCTTTGTGAATACGCCGAGCATCTGTGTCGGCATAAGCAGGAAGCACGCGGTTCCCACCGACATCAACAAAAGCCCGAATATGATCGCCGTGGACAAGGTTTTTTGGCATCGGTCAAGGTTTTTCGCGGCGTAGTTATAGCTAATTATCGGAACGATACAGGTCTGCATCGCCCCAAGAGGTATAAAGAAAAAGGTCTGCCATTTATAATAAAGCCCTAGCGCCGTAACCGCCTCGTCGCAAAAGCCCGACAGAATCAGATTAAGTCCCAATATGTAAAAAGTGTACGCCGACTGCATCAATATATTCGGAACTCCCATACGAAATATATCCGCAATGTGATGAGGATATACGAATAGCTTCGGGGGTTTGTGATAGCCTTTTTTCATAACTGCCAGCGCCGCCATGATTTGCCCTGCCACGGTAGCGACGGCAGCTCCTGCGATTCCCATTTCCGGAAGTCCAAACATCCCGAAAATCAAAAGCGGGTCTAAAATTATATTCGTCATCGCCCCTATGATCTGTGCAATCATGGGGGTTTTCATATCCCCGTTCGCCTGCAAAACCTTTGTCCATATGCTTTCCAGAAACAATCCGAAGCTGAACACGCAGACGATTCTGCCGTAAGTTATCACGTCCTGAATCACAGTCTCGGAGCTTGTGGACATTCGGGCGTAAAATGGCATAATTCCGTAGCAAATTCCTGCGAACAAAGCCCACATTGCGATTGCCAATGGCATTCCCACTCCTGCATACTCCTCCGCCTTTCGCCGTCTGCCTGCCCCAAGTTTCGCCGCCATCACCGTGTTGATTCCCACACCGGTTCCCACCGCAAAGGCAATCATAAGAAGCTGCATGGGATAGATGATTGAAAGTGCCGTCAGCCCCGAAGCCGAATAGCGCCCCACGAAAAAGCTGTCCACTATATTATAAAGCGCCTGAATAAGCTGCGCCAGCATCACCGGCGGCGCGAGCCTAAGCAGGATCTTGCTGATTTTTTCCGTTCCGAACAAATCCGTTTGCGCTGCTGTTTGTCCCAAATTCCTTACCTCGTTTCTGTCAAATCTCTAACGCCTGCTATAATATAGTCGTTTATAGGCTGTTTGTCAATCGGATTCGGACATATTTCAGAAAAAAAGTCGACGACATAAGTTCTTTGCCGCCGATTTCGTTTTTACATTGTTTTGCCCGAGCTGGATGCAGCTCAGCTAAACAGATTTTTATAACTCCTGAATTTCTTTTAGTGTTAAACCTGTCGATTTGGATATCTTGTCAATCTCCAATCCAAGGGTTTTGAGTTTCTTGGCAATCGACAACTTTTCCTGCGCCGCGCCGCGTTTGATTCCGGACTTCTCGCCCTCGGCAATGCCCTCGGAACGACCTTGTTCGATGCCTTGCTCGATGCCTTTGTCCATGCCTCTTTGGAACGCAAATGCTTCCTGCACTTTCATTTCTTCTTCCAGTGTCATAATCTCCATCACCTCCGCGTCCCGATTGGCTTCCTC
>CAVKSD010000003.1:42446-44255 GCA_963658905.1 Bacteroidaceae bacterium | reverse complement strand
GCCGCGTAACGATGTCGTTGGTGGCACGTTGCCGCTTGTTGATCGACTGCTCTATGCCGTCGGTGCTTGTAAGGTCGTAGAGCACGCCAAGCACGAACCACGCTGCCGCCACAAACATCGCCAATAGTGCCATATAGCCTATCGCCGCCTTTACTCTCGTTGACAATTTCAGAATTTTCATCGTTATATGGAGATTTTTGTCCTTTGTTCGGTTTTATTACGGTTCAAGCACGAGCGTTGCGCGCGACGGGAACGACATCTTATCGGTGATGGTGACCAACTCGCCCGTAAGCACGTCGCGGAACTTGTCGCCCGAGTGCATAATTTCCGCATAGCGGCTCATGTCCACATCCTTGAGTTCGCCATCAGTGCCGTTCATCAGCACAATGAAGCGGCGGTCGCC
This sequence comes from Bacteroidaceae bacterium, assembly GCA_963658905.1. Taxonomy (GTDB): domain Bacteria; phylum Bacillota; class Clostridia; order Peptostreptococcales; family Anaerovoracaceae; genus CAG-238. The sequence continues at coordinate 43,852 of CAVKSD010000003.1, read as the reverse complement.
AGCACGGCGCTCATAGACATACAGAAGGTTTGACGGCATAAACTGGCGGATCGAGCCTTCCGACACCGCCTTGTTTCCCTGTCGCCAATGGAGCAGACGGCTCATAAAGTCGAACGCTTCCGCCTGTTGTGCGGTGCGGCCGTCGGCTGCAAACACGCTTGTCTTGTCGCCGGCGAAACCACCCGGCATATCAAGGCGCACATATCCGTCGGTAACGGCTTTAGTGCCGTTCATCAGAATTTCCGTGCCATAATAGATTTGCGGTATGCCGCGAGTGGTCAGAAGGAACGTCTGTGCCTGTTTCCACTGGCTGATGTCGGTAGGCTCGGAAGTGAGGAAGCGATCAGTGTCGTGGTTGTCGTAGAACGTGAGCAACTTATTGGGGTCGGCATAGAGCATATCGAGAGCCAAGTGGTTCGACAGTCGGTTAAGTCCGTCGCCCCAAGGCTTTGTCGGCTCTGTGAATGCCTTGTTTGCCATCAGGCACAGCGGGAAATCCATCACCGTTGGCAATTCCGTGTCAACTGGGTTGAGTTTGTTACCCTTTTGCATGTAGGCGATACTTGCCTCATTCTCCAGCCAACTTTCGCCGACGATATTGAAGTTCGGATATTCCTTTGCCACAGCCTTGTTCCACCGAGCCATAGCCGCCATGTCTGCATACGGATAGGTGTCCATGCGGATGCCGTTGATGCCGGCATACTCAACCCACCAGATGGAGTTCTGGATAAGATAGGTCATCAAATGGGGGTTGCGCTGATTCAAGTCGGGCATTGCCGGCACAAACCAGCCTTCCACGGTGTGGCTGTAGTCATAGTCGCTCACATACGGGTCGTGCACCGTGTTGAGGCGATAGTTGGTGAGCAGCAGGGAGTCGACGGCAGGGTCGTTAGTGCCGGTTTCCACTGCGTGCTGGATTTTCTTGATGTCGGCAGACGACGGTTGCGCATTGAGCCAGTCGTGGCTTGGCAGATCGTAGAGCCAAGGATGATACAGTCCGCAGTGATTGAAAATCATATCCATCACCACCTTGATGCCCTTTTTGTGGCACTCGGCGATAAAGTTGCGGTAGTCGGCGTTCGTTCCGAAACGTGGGTCAACGCGATAGTAGTCGGTAGTGGCATATCCGTGATAGCAGCCGCCAGGCATATCGTTTTCGAGCACTGGCGTGAGCCACACTGCCGTCACACCCAATTCCTTGATATAGTCGAGATGGTCGGCAATGCCTTTGATTGTGCCGCCGTGGCGTGCCGAGGGGGCAGTGCGGTTGATGGTGTAGTCGAAGTGCATATCCTTTTGCTTCGCCACATCGCCGCCATCGGCAAAGCGGTCGGGCATAAGGAGATACAGCACATCCGACGAATCGAAGCCGCCGTGCGATGCGCCGTCGGCATCACGTTGCAGGA
>CAVKSD010000003.1:0-42387 GCA_963658905.1 Bacteroidaceae bacterium | reverse complement strand
CAGGAGTTCGTACTGCTTTTTTATCTTGTTCTTGCCAAGGCGGAAGGTGATGTCCATCTTTCCTGGCTTGGCATCGCTGAGCGACAGATATATGAATTGGTAGTTCGGACTGTCGAGGCGCGCCACAGAGTCAATCTGCACGCCGGGATAGTCAATTTCAGGTACTGCATCGCGGATGCCGTTGCCGGTTACCATTATCTGCAACTGGCGACTTTCCATACCTGCCCACCACATCGGGGGTTCCATTTTGTCGACGGTGGTCTTTGCTCCGGCAAAGGGAGCAATAGCCATCACCGAAGCGGCTGACAACAAGAGTTTTCGTATCATAGGACTATAATTTTGTAATTATGCCATAAAAATACGACATTCCTCCGAAACTGCGAAATGTGATGCGGCATTAAACTTATTCCGCTTTTATTTGTCTTATATAGTATATACTTGATTCAACGATGAAACATACTGCGAACATAAAGATATTTCTGATTGCGGCACTCCTTTCGGTTACAGCAACCGCCAAGGCGTACACATTGGCAAACGAGACCCTGTACTACGATATAATCTACCACTGGGGACTGATATGGAAGCACGCCGGGTCGGCAACGCTCACGATGAAGCATTCTGGCAACTACTACAACGCGATGCTTGCGGCTCGTACCGTTTCGTGGGCAGACAAGATTTTCACCGTGCGCGACACTCTCAGTTGCACGCTCCAGCCCAAGACCGTCGGCTTCCGCCCGATGCTCTACCGCAAGTCGTCGCACGAGGGCGACCACTCGGGCATCGACATAGTGAAATATTCATACACCGACAACGCCTGCCTCGCCGAGTGCACACGCATCCGCCCGGAGAAAGCCAACCAGGTAATCAACTTGGAGGCAAAGGGGCAGGCATACGATATGCTCAGCATCTTCTATTTCCTGCGGTCGCTCGACTTCAAGGCGATGTCGCCCGACAAGAACTACGCTACCACTATTTTTTCGGGCAAGAAAAAGGAAACGCTGCGCATCAAACTCGTTGGCACAGAAACCATTGAACTGCGCGACGGCTCGAAGCACAAGGCTTACCACATATCGTTTACGTTTACCACCGACGGTCAGACAAAGTCGTCCGACGATATGCACACTTGGATTTCGACCGACTCCTCGCACAAGCCGCTGATGATGAAGGGCAAACTGCCGATTGGCGAGGTGCGTTGCTATCTGCATAGTTGACAGTCCTTTATAGGTTTTATTCTTTTATCAAGACCGAAATGATGCTACAAAAATATGTTTTAAAACATATTTTTAACACTTTTTCCTTGATAACTCCAGATTTTGGTATTACCTTTGCACCAGAGAAAAGAAAAAGATTGTTTTAGGTAAGAGGTGCGCAAGAGAGCGGCCATAATTTTAAAAATTTGAAAGGACACTATTATGAAAACAACAACTAATTACTCGACGAGAGTTAAGGTGAATCCGTCACATAGTTTCCATCCAAACGCATCACTTCTGATGCAACGCAAGGGCTATGTAGCCGGAGTCAACTAATCAGGACTCTCAACATTTTTTGAATTGGCAGCGATTGCCATTATTTTAGATTTCTCATAGTTATTAAATAGTTAGGTACCGACTCTGGTGTGAGCCGGTTTTTTTATGCCCGAATTTCAGCACAATTTCCCGGCTTACACTATCTTTTTATTATATTTGTGATAGTATGATGTACTTTATTTGACTATCAACGAATTATATTCAACTCGCATGAGAACGGGCAACGGATAAGAAAATGCCAAGCTGTTCAGAATCACTATATTCCTCATGCTTTCAAATAACTCTTTGTCTCGATGCAAAGTTAGCATTTTTTCGTGATTGCCGGTAATTTTCAGGCATAAAATATCACGGGTCATTCAAGAAACATACAGCGTACATAACAGCCATACCGTAGCCGAGTCCCCGTAACTCACAGGCAAAGGTAACTCGTGTCCTGCTCGTACAAGCAAGGTCAAGCCCTCCGGGTGTCGTGGAAAAATCATCCTCGCCCAGAGGGCTTGCGGTATTTTTCCCGCCAACCTTGCATGTACGGGACACGACCTTTATAGCCTGTAGTTTCGGGAACTCCGGCCCCGGAAAGCCGGACTAACAAAAAAAGAAATTGTTATGCTACAACAGGCAACAAAGGACAAGTACGGTATCGAAACGCTCAAGAAACTGAATGTTTCATACGACCATGAACATTGGCTGACACAGGAAGATGTGGATATGGCCAACGATTATGTGAGGCTCATCGAGCGGACACGCTCTGAGGCTACACCGCAAATCGGCGACAGGCTGGTATATGTAACCGAACACGGGGATTATTATGGGAATGCTCTTATTGACAACAAGAGCACAAAAGAAGGATTCCTTTCCATATGCGAACAGCCGTATGTGCCTTTCGTGTGGGAAGAGGACGGCAATATCCGTCTGAGTGTCAGCGGAGGCGCATTCCATTCCGTAAACCCGAAGGAGTTGAAATTCCTGAAATGGACGGAAGGCGCGTTCAAGGACTGGGGACACTGCGGTGCATGTGCCAACGGTTCGGTGGCATTCCTGGCCAAAGTGCCGTTGTGGTTCTATGCCGAACCCAATCCCAAGTATGGAGATTTCACGACCGAGACCTATCGGAAGTTCTATCTGCACAAAAGGAAGGAATCGGAAAGCGGCAATCTCTATCAAGGCTTTGACATCGCTTTCCGGGATGAAGCCGAGTTCCGTCAGTTCCTGAAGGACTACGAAGGAACGGTGTTCAAGGGAAACCGGGAAAATCAAATCGTGTTATGGTGTTTCCGCCGGGAATATGTGTTCCTGCCTTCCGCCGAATGGGAGAAGGTTGATGCCCCGGTCGAAAAACGGCGGCTCAACTTCCACCCCGAACAGGTCAAGATAGTCAAGGACATGGAAAAGCACATCACCTGCTTCTACCGAATCAAACCAGACAATTTATAACATTCAAATCCGACTGATATGCAGACAACGACAGTAACCAAGGCCGGCAACGCTCCCGACCTGCTTTCCGGTATTCTGAGCGTACAAGTGAGAAACGAGGACAAGATCACGGAACAAGACCGCATCTATTGCCAGCACCAGCAGGTCATGCTCTACAAGACACTCGACCAAATAGACCGCTGGTATGCCGTCTTCAAGGAAGAGGCGGAACAGTACCAAGCCGAGCGTAAGTTCCATTACGAGGAGAACGGCAAGGTGTCCATGCGGGATTTCCATACCTACCATAACGACAGGGACGACTATTCCCACAACGAGTTCAAGCCGTTCGACCTGATCAACGACCTGGTGGATAAGAACCGCAACGCCAATGCGAATTTTGCCAACCGTATTATCTCCTATTTCAATAAGACCTACAACGTGTCGGTTCCTGAATACAAAATAGACGAAAAGACCCTTCCGATGGGCTTCCGTCCAATTTATGAAACATACGTGGATAGCGTCATAGAACATCTAGGCGGCAAGAGTTTCCGGGAAACGGCAGTAGAAGAGCTGCTTACCAGAGTCGGAAAGACCGTGAAGCCGGCATACTGGAGCAAAGTCAAGACGGAATTGAAGAAGGACAAAATAATCTTCCCCGAAATCATCCGTTTTGACGAGTTTCACATGCAATACAGCCAAAGGAACAGAATCTCGTACAACTACGGCGAAAATCTGGAAATCCTGTGCGCCGGTGTCGCATACGGTGCGGACGACATACTGAACGGGAATTCAAAGATGATCATCCGTTTCGATGACAATGACGTTTCCGTCACTGACTGGTATGACCTTACGACCACCAACGCCGAGCAGATCCGCTTCTACAAGAACGGACGCATCGATGTCCGGTTCAAGGACAGCGCGGCAGCCGAGAGCTGTTTCAAACGCCTGCATCTGGATGAAATCACCCTAAGAGGGAACTGACCATGACAAGATTTCCACAGCACCCCGTAAGACAATCCTTGCGGGGTGTTTTCATTTCTAACGATAACAGATAAAGCCATGTATGCCATCATCCCCCAACAGATACCGCAAGGTATGCGTGCCGAAGTCAACGAGAAGATACTTTTCGCCATAGACTCCGGCAAGGACCTCATTCCGGCGGAGAGCGTCTACAACTGCTACACCGGCATCGGAGGCCTGCATAACCTCAAACAGTCCGACTTTGCCAACTACCACGAGTATACCGAGGCCAAGAAAGAGTCCGAGATGGGACAGTTCTTCACCCCGCATAAAATATGCCGGGACATGGTGGACATGCTGAGACCCGCCTCGTCCGAAATGGTGCTTGACATGTGCTGCGGCATGGGCAATTTCTTCAACCATCTGCCTAACCCGCATAACGCCTATGGTTTCGACATAGACGGCAAGGCTGTGGCTGTGGCGCGATATCTCTATCCTGACGCGCATATCGAAAAATGCGATATCCAACAATACCACCCGGAACAACGCTTCGATGTGGTCATCGGCAATCCTCCCTTCAACCTGAAGTTCGACTACAGGCTGTCGCAGGAATACTACATGGATAAGGCCTACGATGTGCTCAACCCGGCAGGAATCCTGATGGCCATCGTACCGCTCTCATTCATGCAAAACGAGTTTTGGGAGAAAACACGGATAGCCGGTATAAACGGCAATTTCTCCTTTGTAGGTCAGACGAAACTGCCCCCGTCAGCCTTTTCCTCCGTCGGAGTCCATGACTTCAACACGAAAATCATAGTGTTCCTCCGCGAATCGGCCCACATCGAGATGCAGGCATACAACGCGGAGGAATTCATAACGGCGGACGAACTGAAGAAACGTATCGGCGAGGCAAGGGCGATGAAACACAGGCTGCGTTTCGACCTGATGCGCGAGACCAACCGGATTGACAAGGAAGAACTTGAACTGTTCGAGTACAGACTTGCCAAGTACATGTACGAGCTGAAAGCGCACGCCAAATTGAACAAGCATATAGACAAGGCGGAGGCACTGGTCACGAAATTCCGTAACCAGAAACCGCCTGAGAACGCCACACGGGAACAGGTGAACCAATGGGAGAAGAACAAGCTGACCCCGAAGAAAGTGCTTGCCGTCATCCGCAGGTACATCACCTCGCAGAATATCGTGCCGCGCAAGGAAGTGGCACTGGTGAAGACCTCCTACGGATTCAAGCTGAAACAATACGCCCCACGCCTGTTGGATAAAGTACAGTATAAGGCGGCAGGCATCAACGACCTCGTGCTGGGCCGTGCCGAACTGCCCGTGCCGGAAATGCCGACGGAAAAGAACATGCGCCAAATCCGTGCGGCGGAGAAACTGATACGACGCAAGCGGAGAGAGTATGAAATGCAGAACCGGCAGTTTTTGGAGATGGAGGAAGATGACAGGCTGAAAGAATATCTTGACCGCATGACCTTCGTCAACAAGGACGGTGACACCTGCGAGTTCACTGCGCTCCAGAAACACGACCTGAACCTTGTCTTGCAGAAACGGTATGCGCTGCTGAACTGGCAGCAAGGCTCGGGCAAGACGGCCGCCGTGTACCACCGGGCCAAATACCTGCTCAAATTCCGCAAGGTACGGAATGCCATCATACTGGCTCCCGCCATAGCCACCAACATGACATGGATACTTTTCCTCTCGATGAACAGGGAGAAGTTCCGGGTGGTGAGGAGCAATGCCGACCTGGAAACGGTTCCGGAAGGCGTGTTCCTCGTCCTCTCCACCTCCATGCTCGGAAAGCTGAAGCGCGGGCTGGCAAGGTTTGTCAGGCGCACCTCAAGAAAACTGTGCCTCGTCTTCGACGAGTCGGACGAGATAACCAACCCGTCGTCACAACGTACAAGGCATATCCTCTGCCTCTTCCGCAGGCTCAAGTACAAGATACTCGATACGGGCACGACCACCCGCAACAACATCGCGGAACTTTACAGCCAGTTCGAGCTGCTTTACAACAATTCCATAAACATGATTTGCTGGAGCGTCCGGGTGTACCAAGAGAACAGGGACAAGGAAATCGAGGAAGATAACAATCCCCACTACGGCGAGCCGTTCCCTGCCTTCAGGGGGCATGTGCTTTTCCGTGCCTGCCATTGTCCGGGAAAATCCACCGTGTTCTGCATAGAAAAACAGAACCAGGACGTCTATAACAAAGAGGAACTGGCAGAACTTATCGGCAAGACCGTCATCACCCGCAAGTTCAGGGACTTCGCGGGCGAGAAATACAAGATACGGACACATACCGTCAGCCCGTCCGACAGCGAGCGCGAGGTCTACCGTGTCATCATCGAGGAGTTCTGCCGCATTTGCGAGTTGTATTACAACAGTACGGGTGACACGAAGAAGGATGCCGGACTACGGCTTATGCGCCAGATCAAGCTGCTCATCAAGGCCTGCTCCGTCCCCCACCTGATAGAGGGCTATTCCGGCGACGGAATTCCGAACAAGACAAGATACATCGAGAGGCTGGTGCGGAAAATACCCGGCAAGGTGGCTGTCGGCTGCACGTCCATAGCCGCATTCGACCTTTACGAAAGCTGTCTCCGCGAATGTTTCCCTGACCGTCCTGTATTCGTGGTCAAGGGGGACGTGGCGTTCAAGAGACGGCAAAGCATCGTGGCGGAGTTCGACTCCACCATCAACGGCATACTGGTCTGCACGCAGCAGAGCCTGAGCAGTTCGGTGAACATACCAACCTGCAACGACGTGATACTGGAATCGCTCCAATGGAACATACCGAAGATGGAGCAGTTCTATTTTCGATTCATCCGTCTTGACTCCAAAGAGCTGAAGGACGTGCATTATGTCACCTACAAGGATTCCGTGGAGCAGAACCTGATGGCGCTGGTGCTCACCAAGGAACGATTGAACGAGTTCATCAAGACAGGTAAAGTGAAGGAACAGTCGGAAATCTTCGAGGAGTTCGACGTCACCATGTCCGTCATAGAGAGCCTGCTTGTCAAGGAACGGGACAGCGAGGGCAGGATACACATCAGCTGGGGAAGCCAGCGCATCATGAGTTAGCAAAATGAATACAGACACGAAGAACCGCAAAATCCATTCCACAGGCAAAGGTAGCCCGCCCCTTTGTCGGCAGAGCAAGGTCGGGCCGCAAGCGGTTTTCGGGAAAATCATCCTCGCCGGTGGCTCCGGTATTTCCCCGAAAAACCATGCACTGCCGGGGTGCGGACCTTTGAGAGCCTGTGGAATGAAATCCCCGGTTCCAATCATTGACTGATAAATGAACGATTATGGACTTGAACCAAGCGGAAGTGGCCGTGACCACGCAGCATCTCATAGACATAAGGCAGGAGAAGGACAACCGGTTGCAGATGTCCGACTTCGGTGACATGGGGGAATTCCTGTGCACCTGCTCCGAACTGTTCCCCGAAGAAGAAAATCCGGAATACAGGTACACCCGGTGGGAAGATATTCCCGACATATTGATAAACAAGAAGTGGCTGTGTCCCAATTTCTTCGAGATAAGGGAGGCGATGGAACAGCTGGAGGAACCAGACAAGGACTGCTTCTTCGACTGGTGCGCCCGTTACGGGCATGACATCAGCACGGAGGACCCGCACCTGCTGGTGGCACATTACATCGAACTTTTCGGGAACGCGGCCTATACCGACGATGAGCCTTGCACGGACAGCATGGATGACAGCCTGCTGTACTATCCGGGCATATCAAGCAACTATTCCGATACGGGTATCCCCCGCTTCGAGATATTCGATGACAATTACGATTAAAACATATACAAGATGGAAATAAACTTCAAAGGACCGGTAATGCCGGTTGACCCCTACTCGCAGATGGCGTTTGTGGAGATACTGAACATCCTCCTGACGGCAGGGCACATCGTGGATGTGAACAGGTTCCTGATAAACAGGAATGCCAACCCGCTCTTCGGCTCGTTGTCAGGATATTTCAGGTGGTCATTCTCCGACAACCACTTCACATTGTGGCAACGGGTGGAATACAATTCCCCGTTCTGCTTCAGCCGGCGCATATTCAGCATCCATTTCGGGATGCTGGCAAACCGGGACAGAGAACGGAACAAAGACAGTCTGACATTAAACTGAACAGGATATGGGCACCATAACGATAAGCAACAAGGATATTGCGCTGATGGCTTTCGACCGGTTGCGCAAGGAAGAAAAGAAGGATTCCGCATTGAAACTTGCCCGATGCCTGTTGCTGGGTACAAGCGTATCGCTCGGCATAGGCGACATCGACTGGGACATAGACATGGCGATACAGCAGTGCGGAGGAGAACCGATAACGGGATACAGGTACACGGCGCATTTCCACTTCAACCGGAACACGAAAATGGAAAAGGAAAGGTATGACAAGATCGTGAAGGAACTGTATGGATAAAGGAAACAACAAGGAGGCGGCCGGAAGGTCGCTTCCGTCATTTATAACGGTATGTACGGGAAAAAGAATCCTGCCGTACACAGGTAAGAGATATGGATGAACAAAAGACATTGACACTGGATTTCGTCAAGTCCCTGATGGAACCGGTCTATACGCTGGTATGGACGGACTATAATGACAATCTTGACAACCAGCGCGGCCTGATTCAAAAATGCCTTGACAGTAAAAGTAGCGAGCATTTGTGGGAAAAGGCAGACGAGTGGTACAGCGATGCCGAATGGGAGGCTGTCCGTGAGATTATCGCGAAACTGAAAGAGGAATGTACCGTATTCCATGACCTTGACGAAGAGGATGTGGATGCCTTCTTCGATGAGCACGAAGATGAAATCCGTGATGAGATTTACAGCCGCAACGACTCGGACGTGATGGCAGAATTGATAAGGCATACGGACGACATCCCCATCCGGGTGGAGATGCTTTCCGACTACGACTGCATCAACTCCAACTGGTTTGAATCACAGGGCGGTTACAGGTACGAGGAATCCTACTTCGGGGATATGGTGGACAGCCTGAACCTCAATCCGACTGAAGTGAAGAAACTCCTGACGGGACATGGCTACAAGGTTTACGGACGTTTCCCGAACCGTAAGAACCGGAACGGCAAGGAGCAGGTTTCCTACGAACAATTCTACCGGGAACTTATCAATTCCTGCTGCGGCGCAAACCTGCTGACCTACATAGGCAAGGTGAACCTGAAAGAGCTGTATGAAGCAGGTTTCTCATTGGAAGAGGTCGTTATCCCCAAAGGCAACTGTTGCGGACTTTTCAGTTCGACATATGGCGGCGGGAGCCTGCTTGAAATGGAGTTGAAACAGGATGTACGGTTGAAGCTGGAAGTCAAGGACTATCACGGTTTCCGTTTCCGGCTGGATGATGAACGCTCCAAACATGACTGTTCGGTCCGGCATGTATATGGGGTGGATGACTCCTTTTTCGGAGATGCGGTACGCATTGTATCCTGACAAAATCAATAACCAACAATCAAATCATAGAAAATTATGACAAAGTACAAAGTAAAGGTAAGGTACATCTTCGAGGGTACTTACACGGTGGTGGCTGAAGGCCACGAGGAAGCGGAAAGAATGGTGTCGGAAGACTGCGGTCTGATATTGGGCGGCAATATCCACACGACATTGGACGATGATGAAGTGACGGACTGGCACTTCGGCTGCCATCCGGATATGCAGGTTCTCTCCATCAGGCAGAGAGGCGGCAAATCCCCCATGATGGTGTTCGGGGACAGGATCGAGGAACTGCGAAAAGACATCATTGGCGCGATACGGCAGTTGCTCCACGACCATGCCATGGACGCGATACGTTTTCCGGAAGAGGATGATGACCCGGTCTGGGTGATATGGTTTGGCAAGAACGGAGACCCCTACGAATGCAGGGTGACAGGACTCCGTGTAACGGATAACAGCCTGACCGTCCTTGCCGAAGAGAAAGAAAGCGGTGATGAAGTGGAGTGTTACAGCCCGTTTGAACTCGGTGCCAGCAACATCGACTGGCTTTCCGGAATGTATGAGGCGGTATGGCGCCAACTGGAAGAGAGCGAAAATGTAGAACCCCAAACTGAAGAATCATGAAATATCAAGCGGAAAATGCCGTCTCCAGTTTCTTCTACTATATGTGGAACGCATGGAGCAAGGAAGAATGCAAGGTCGTATTCGGAGGTATGTACCTGCACTTCTGGGATAAATGGTCTGGATTAGCGGACAAATCCATATTCGGAGCGGCGGAACGGTTCTTTGCCGAACTGTCGGAGAACAACCAGAAACTACTCGTGGAGCGTGCCGTTTCACTCTATGACGGACGACGCTTCAGAGACAGCAGCATAAACAATTAAAACCGGAGATCATGCAGACTAACATTATCAACCTGATCCGCAACTCATGCGGTTGCAGCCAAACGGAAGCACAGGAATACCTGGATTCCGAGATTAAATACCTGCTCGAATTGCAGGAAGCGGACGATTTGAGAGAAAGTGACATAGAGATGGCGTGCAGCAATCTCGGTCTTGACCTCGATTACCAGGAATATTTTATCAACCGCCTCGCAGGGGCATAAAAACTTATGGCTATGACTTATTTTCAGAACATACACAACCTGGCGGACCTGAAGAAGGAATACCGCCGTCTGGCATTGCAGCACCACCCGGACAAGGGTGGTGACACTGCCATCATGCAACAGGTGAACACCGAGTTTGAAAAACTGTACGGGATGTGGAAAGACAAAGCGGATGTTCCAGCGGCTTCAACCGGATATGAACATGACTATCCGGGAGCCACGGCAAAGGAATACACCGAATACGTGTATAACGAATACCGCTGGAAAGGACGCAATTACAAGGGGCAGCACGCTCCCGAAATCGTGGAGCTGGTGCGTGGCTGGCTCAAAGAGACCTATCCGGGATACAAGTTCTCCGTCAGGCGGGAAAACTACAATTCCATTTACATCAAGCTGATGAGCGCGGACTTCGAGGCGTTCACCAAGGAATCCGGCAAGGTGCAGGACGATATCAACCATTACAACATAGGGCGGAACCCCGACCTTACAGACCGTGCCAAAGAGGTGATGCTGAATGTCTGCGATTTTGTCATGTCGTACAACTTCGACGACAGCGATGCGATGACGGATTATTTCCATACCAATTTCTACCTGACACTGGGCATAGGCGGTTACAGGCAACCTTACAAGGTGGAACTGCCGAAACTCGGCTGCAAAGGGAAAGACAAGCCGGAAGTGTTCAGGCATCCGGAAGGTCCGGCGCACAAGGCCCTCAGGCAGGCATTGGGCAAAGCCCGCTTTGACTTTATCGAGCACAGGAGGCATTCCGGTGAAATGATACTTGGAGAAGACCATTACGGCTCACACGGCGAGCATTATTTCTGGCCGAAGGATTACTCAAGCGCGAAACTGGCGCAAAAACGGATGGACAAATTGGAAAAGGCCGGGATTCAGTGCAGCCTTACAGGCTATAATGGCGGTTATATCCGCTTTCTCGGCTACACTCCCGAAACGGAAGCATTGCTGGAACGGGAACGGCAGGAGGTCATCGTCGCACACAAAGCATGGCAGGCAAAGCAATTACAAACCAATTGAACATACAGACATGGAACCGAAGATTTTGAACGAATGGTGGGCGAAGCAGCCCGATGGGTTGAAACAGGCATTCACCCTCTTCCCGGATGAAATCTGGGAAGGGGCGGACCTGTACCTGAGAATCAATATCCGCAACTACTGTTGCCTGAAAAAGGACAGGTTGCTGCCGGAGGACAAAGAACGTCCGATGCTTATCGAGATTGTCAGTGAACTGGCGGACATGGAATTATGCCGAATCAACAGAAGGACGCTCGACGAGATGTGCGATGCGGACGGGGCCTTTCTGGAAGAATACCAGGAGCAGTTTAACCGGATATACGACAGGCTGGAAGGGAATATACTGGATTATATGAACAATCATAACACGGAGTAATCATGAAAGCAAAAGTATTCAAGTACAAGTTTGACGGGAATACCGTCGTGGCCCCTTATATGGAGCTGGAGCCGTATGCGGAGAATGTCTATCTCTCATTGGCGGAAAAGGATAAATACGGGAATGAAGACGAGGACTGCTACCATGTGGTCTGCAAGATTGGAAACGTCCATTTCTCCTGCGGGCAACATTCGCGGAGAATACTTGACATGGAAGGACACAGGGAAGAAGCCGCCGGCTATTGTAAAAACTGGATCGCGAACACGCTTCAGGACGCGGAAAACGGGAAGCATGTTTCCCTTTTATCCATCCGTGTTTTTGAAGAACTCGGACTTGATACGGCCCCTCTGCTGCAAGCCCGTGAAGCATACCTGAAACAGAAGGAACAAAGACGGCTGGCACAAAAAGAGAAAGAAGAGGAGAAACGCAGGCAGAAAGAAATGGAATGGCAGCAGGAACTTGACGAGGGAAAAAAGAAATTCCTGGACGGGGAATATATTCCGGCAGATATTTTTCTTGAGATAACCAAACGGGACGGCTTTGAAATCCATATACGGACGAAAGGCACATTTAACCGCCATGTGAACGGACTGAACAAATCCGGATGTATCCGCTTCTGCAGACGACGAGGTTGCCGCACCCCTGATTTTTCCGGCTGCCACAAGGCTATCACCGCTTATCTGGCTTTTCTGGAACCTGCCACCGGAAACTAAGCATTCCCGGCATGGTTCAGGAAACAATACAAGAATCAATGCAGCAATTCAATAATGCAACGGTATGAGTAACCAAGAACTGATAAGGCTGTTGAGCACGAAAGGATACAGAAAAGTAACTCCGGAAACCGACAGCGGAGAATCCAAAACATTCTATACCTATCGGGGCGGATTGCATATAAACGCCACGAAAGACCTCTCTTTCCATATCGTGCCCCGATCCCAAAGTTTTGGACTGGGGCGGTTTGCCGTCTGTGCGACAAAAAACGGAGAAAGCTCCCAACTGGGGACAGACCTGGCAGAGCGGTTTTTCCCACGCCTCCTCTCCTTCCTGCAAGGGGAAACCGGAGAAACGGAAATCATGGATGACGTTATCCGATAAACAAAATTCCGATACGGCAACCGGAGTTTCCCGGTACCGTATCGGAATAATCTGTTGATAAATCAAGGTATGTACAGCAGTTTGAATTCATTTTTCCGCCGTCGCTCGATGCCGGGCACCACTTTCCCCTTATAGCATCGGAAAGAGATATACTCGTCGTAAATGTTCCTGTCGCCGGCTTCCAGTTTTTGAACCAGCCTGCTCTTTGGAATTTTGCCATAGCCTACCAAACGGTAATACCCCACATTATATGAAAGGGTTGCGACCAGGAGCGCATCCTTTCCAAAACGGCTGCACATCCTGTACAGTTTCATCAGATCCGCCCTCAGCAAAGAATCCGCCTGCGCCTCCGTCATATCCGGTGTGAACGTTTCATTTGGCAACAGTTTGTGCCCATACCCTACATAAGGCAGATGATTTCCGTGCCACCCTTCATGTTCTTTAATGCAGGCTACCGCTTTCTCGAAGAGCGAATCCGGAATCTGCAAGGCAGGAGGCGGCGAACCGCCTCCCTGTGCTTGGACTACCATACCGCTACAAGTCAAAATCAGGCATATAGCCGTTGCAATCACTCGCATACGGAACCCTTTTCAAATTTCGATACAGGCGGTCTTACAATAACGAGCGAATCCCTGATCCAAGGAGTTTCGGGACTGACCACTGAAGCTTCTATTTTCTCTTCAGTCTCATCCTTTTTCTCGTTGTTGAAGTCAAAACTGAGCAGAAACAGCTGTCCGGGCTCGCTGTTGTCCTCGAAATAGATGTCTATCGACTGCTGGTCCTCGCATTCCGAAGTGTAATACAGCCGGAATACCTCCCTGTCAAGGGGATAGCGGTCATTGGGCAGCAGCACCATCCCGTCATCCATGCGGAGCGTGCCCTTGCCGTCCGGCTGGAAGTAGCGGATGGTGTAACGCGCGTCCCTGAAACGGCCTTCCCGTTTGAGTTCACAGCGGATTTCCACCGTCTCACCCTGTACTATGCGTGTGGGGACAGGCATCGTTTCTACCGTGAATGGATAAGCCTGCTGCACGTCCATGTCGTCGTTGCAGGCGGTAAACAGAAAGGCCATCAGGCCCAGGAACAGGACGGACAGCCATCCTGCCGGTCCTCTTTTTTGATTCAATTTATTCATACTCGATTCGATTTTTAGTTTGTCATTTTTCATTGTCTTAATCTCACGGCAACCTGTTTTGCAGGTACTCGTTCAAGTCCTTGAACCCCTTGTAAAGAGAGGAGCAGTCCTCTATTTTATTGCCATAGCGTTTCCGCAGGGCATCCAGCGTGCGCCGTCCGGCTTCGTCCCGGTCCAGGTAGCAGTTGATTCTCTCATGCCTGTCAAGGACGGGAAACGAGCGTTCCAGCAACGCCACTGAGTTCAGTACGAGACAGTCGTCGCCGCATCCCAAGCCCAGCACTATCCATGAGAGATAGTCGATAAAGCCCTCGAAGAGGTTGCAGGTGTCCGAACCGTTGTCTGTCAGCGAGATGTCCTTCGGGGAGAGGCTGCCCTTGAAGAAGCGGTTACGCAACTCGTACCCACCGCTGTTATTTCTGAAACCGATGGCGAAATACCGCTTTCCATGCACGGAATACCTGACCTCCTCACAGTTAGGCAGTGCCACATCGCTGCAAATGCCACGCTCCTCCAGATAGCGGAGCAGCACCCTGTTGTATAGCGACCCGAAATGGATATCTGTCAGACATTCCTTTTTCGCAGAGTCTCCCTTGCCGCCCTCTTTCGGACGGAAGACCGTCTTCCTTTCCGGAGCCAGCCCTCCCCAAGCTCTTGTGATGAATTCCGCCTGCTCCTTGAAGTCCGTACTGCCGGCAAGTTCACCGGCAAGGGTAAATATGTCACCGCCGTGTCCGGTTCCGAAGTCGTGCCAGACGTTCTTGCGGACGTTCACCTGGAACGAGGCTGTCCGCTCCTCGCGGTATGGGGCGAGATACCACCATTCATCCCCACGCTGCTTTTTCGGCTCATGCCCCAACCGTGCCAGAAATTCCGTGACGGGGATAGCCCTTATATCTTCTATATCCATAAGCGATGCTGTTTTAATGAATGATGAATTTCAATCCCAGCCCGAATTGTGTCGTGAACACTCCAAACGAACTGCCCCACAGGGCACGCTCGCGGATGCTTGCAAGCAGCACGATACGGTCCGTGATGTAAGTTTCCAGTTCCAGCGTTATCGCCCCGCCATAGACAAAGGCATCCTTGGCGAGCAGCCTTGAACCGTCATACAGTATCCTGCCGCCCCAGTTCACGGTCTCATAGCCGGCCAGGGCCGAGCCGCCGATGGAAAGGAAAAGCGTCTTGGAAGGGTCGGACAGAAACTTCAGGTAGTAACCTCCCTCGGCCGTGAACTGCGCACGGGGAAGGGACACATCCCTGTACCCGTAATGCTTTTGCAGATATTCCGCACCGACCACCCATCTATTGGCTCTTTTGGTATATCCCGACACCGCGAATCCCGTGTAATAATTCAACGGCGATTTCGAGCCGTTCACGAATCCTCCTCGAAGCTCCACTCCCGTCATTCCGTGGAGGCAGCGTTGGGCGTGCGCCCGCCCTGAAAACAGGGCAAGCGACACAACCGTTACTATGATACAAACGACTTTACGCATGGTCATTTCACTCTAAGTTCATTGATAACTCTGGCCCTCACGATGTCCTCGTTCTCCACGGTGAACGACTGGTGGCGTCCGCCGCTCTTCTCGTTCAGTTCCACCACCAGCACCTTGTCCTCCGGAATGGTGAACTTGTCAAGGGTGAAGACGGTGCGCTCCTCCTTGTTCCCGGCAACCACGGTCGCATAGTTATAGGCACGGAGCGGGAAGATGACCTGTTCCTGAATAGCGGTACGCTTCATCACTTTCTTGTCCACGATCTTGAACGTCACGAAATCCACCTCGAAAGGCACGTTGGAGGAGTTCTTGATCTGCGTGTGGAAATAGAGCAGCCCGTTGTGGGTGTAAATCCCGCGCAGGAGGTACTGGATACCGAAAGCCTTGCTGCCGATGTGCTTGACATGGCGTCTGTTCTCCTTGTGGATGCTCCTGTTGATAAGCTGCACTAATTTGGGCGATTCACAGCCCAATTCCTCCAGATAGATGTCAAGCGCGTTGTTCGGACGATTCACCTTGCTGCCGTCATGGATAAAGTCTTTCATCTCCACATTCAAAAGCAACGGCTCGTCAGCGTACTTGACATTGAAGGTGTAGAAACTGCCGCTTTCGGTGATGACCGACATGTTGGTCTCGTCACGGAAGTTCTTTACCACAGCCTTCACTCGGATAACATTCTCCGCGCCGTCAGCCTTGCCCGCCACAAGATTCGGGGAGCCGAGATCCACATAACGCACCGCCGAGGGGAAAATGATGTGAGTCGTCTTGTCATAGGTCACTTCCAGACCGTAGGGAGGCACCATCCTGTCAAAGGTGAGTTTACGGGTCAGACCGTGATAGAGGTCGCCGTCCTCCTGCTGCGGATAGAGATCCTTGACCGGTGTGACAGGGTTCGATACTGCCGATACGGTATCGGTCTCATTCTGTGCGAAAGCACTTGTTGCGCCCAATGCAAGGGCAATCATTACAAAAATCTGTTTCATACTTCTTGAATTTTAATGGGTTATTATTATTGGTTGTCTTTCTGATAAAGCATCAGGGTGTAGCCCGATTTGAGATGCACCTTTTCCTCCCTCAATTTCTTGGAAACGTACTGGGACACGCCCTGGATGGCTCCCTTGCCGAGTTCGGAAAGCAGCTGGTCCTTTGCCGACTGGTTGGTGATGGAGATGCTGGTGCCGAGGTTCTGCCCCAGATTGGCCGCCACCTCCTTGACCGCACTCGTCTCCATCGACCCCGGAATGAAGATACCGTCCTGCCCGTCGTTGTCATACACAGTGAGTTCCACGGGGATGATTACACCGTCATGTTCAATCTGGACGATCTCGATACCGAGCCTTTCTCCCTGTATGCGCCCTTCACCCGTGACAAGCGAGTTTCGCGGAAGGGTGTACCTGCCGACACGCATCGGCTCCAGCAGCCTTAGCCTTACACTCTGGCCACTAATAATGGTCTGGTCGCCATGCACACAGGCCCGGATGGTGTTCCTTGCATGTCCGTTTCCGGCTTTTCCCACGGCGGTATGGAATCCCGCGTTTCCGGTCTGCTCCAGTCTTGCAAACAGCGTGGAATCGCTGACGGGCTGCGGAAGCGACGATACCACCGGTGCGGATACCTGCCCCACGGGGACGGCTTTCGTCTTTTTGCCGTCGGAAACGCTTTCCGCATCCTCCCGACTTTCCGGTCCCGTACCACCTTTGCCCGGCGTATATTTAGCCGCCAGCTCGTAGGATTTCTCCAGCAATGCCACCTGCTCCTCGTAGGTCATCTGCGTGGGCTGCTGCACGGCGGCAGCCTGCCTCAGTTGCTCCACTTCGGCTTTCAATGCCTCCTTTTCGGGGTCTTCTTCCGGGGTTTCATAGAAACTGCCGAGCGTGGCGTTGATGTCGTTGTAGGCGGAATGGGACGAGGAGAAAGTATCGCTTTTCCGATAACTCCCGCCGTTACGGCCGGATGTGCCGCCGCTTGGATATTCCGGTGCGGATTCAATCTCCACGACAGGAGGTTCTGACTCATCTGCCATCGCCGAGAAATCTTCCAGCGTGCGCATCTTCTCTTCCTCCCTGCGTCTCATGTCCGCCTGCTCGTAAGCCGTGATCTTGTCAGCCTCGATACCCGCACCTCTCGGGTCGGGCAGTTCGGTGTTGAATCCGGCGTTCTTCTCTTTTTCCTGTCTCTCCTCCTCCGACGGGGCGAAAATACACCACATGCAGCCGATGAACAGGAGGAACATTCCGGCAAAGATCAGGTATTTCCTGATTTCCTGCCGCCTCTTCAATTTGTTCGCGTCATTACCCATTGTCTTATCTGTTGAATTGGTTGAAAAACTCTTCCATTTCGCGGATTTTCCTGTCCGGAAGCGTGTCCGCCGGAACAAAGTCCGGGATTTCCAAAGGCTCTATCTTGATGACCTCCCGCCTTGCGTCCTCCCGTCCGATGTCGTAAACGGCACGGAAAATCATATAGAAATTCCCGACGGCGAACAGACCCGCCAGCACCACGACGGCCATCACTCTCTGTTTCGGACTCAGCCCGGCGCACAAGCCGCGCAGTTTTCCTTCGGCCAAGTCCCTGATTTTTACAAGAATCTTTTTCATACATGCTGAATTTTAACGGTCATACACTCTTATGTCCCTGTTCTCCACCACGCGGAAGGCTTCGAGGATGAAGCCGTGCGGATTGTTGTCGCTGCGCGTGGAGTTGAGCAGCCTGCCACGTGTGACAAGGCTGCGCTCCGTCACGCTCTTCTCACGGATAATGGAAAGGCGGGCGTACGTCACCACCTCATAGGGATAGGTGTTGAAGTCGCATTTCACGCTGTCGATCCCGATCCGCTGGCTCATGTTGCCGGAGATGACGCGGTTGTAATAGCCCTGCTCCGCCAGGTCCCGGTAATGGGCATACGCGGAACGGTCGCTCAGGAACATGGCGCGTTGGATATTGCCCTCGATGGCGTCCTTGTCCGGTGAAAGCGTGAAGAACAGCTCGTGGAAACGTCTGACATGCTCCCTTGCCTCCACGGGGCGGTTCTGCTCCAGATCCTGCGAGAGGGCGAGCATCAGCGATTTGCCCTCGTCCAACACATAGATTTTCTGCCGCTGCGCCTCGGCGAAGCCGTAGGCTTTCCATACGGAGAATCCCACGAGCAGGGTACAAGCGCAGAGATAGACGATACCGAACAGGCGGAGCTGCCTGAAACTGGTCTCTATATTCTTCAATGATTTGAATTCCATTTCAATGTCGTTTTAATGTGATTACTTGATAAGCCTTCCGGCGATATTGCCCACCGCCGCGCCGGCAGTTCCTGCCACGATTGAACCGGTCTTGGATGCCGTCTGGCTCACGTTCTTGCCGTAATTGCCCGCACCGCCTCCGGCCTGGATGATCCAGTTCGCCACTGTCGGGATGGTGAAATACCCGATGATGCCGATAATCAGGAAGGTGATATAGACCCCGTTGGAGCCGTCCGGGATGAAATTGGGGTCGGACAGCCGCTCGATGTCCTGCTGCAACATCAGCACCTGTATCCTTGCCAGCACGCTGCTGAACAGGTCGCTGACCGGAAGCCACAGGTAGATGCTGATATAGCGGACGAACCACTGGCTGAGCGAGGCCTGGAAGCCGTCCCAGCAGGAGATGGCGAAGGAAATCGGCCCGAGTATCGAAAGCACTATCAGGAAGAATGTCCTGAGCGTGTCTATGACCAGCGCGGCCGCGTTGAACATGAGTTCCAGCAGTTCACGGAAGAAGTTCTGCACCGCCTTCTTCATATTGTACATCGCGCGGTCCACATACATCCCGCAGGCCTCTATCGCATCCAACGCCCCCAGCTCGTCCAGTTTGTTGTCAAAGGCTTCCTTATCCACCAAGTAGGCCGTCTCGGGATTGCGCTTCATCGCCTCGAACTCCAGTTTGTCCTTCTGCGCCCGGTACTCGTTCATGTCGAAGGTCTGGCTTTCCAGAATGGTATGCGTTCCTTTCACGATGGGTGACATGACGCTGTTGAGCGTGCCCAGTACGACGGTCGGAAAGAACATGATGCAGAGTCCCAAGGCGAACGGACGGAGGAGCGGGAACACATCCACGGGTTCCGCCCTCGCCAGTGACTGCCATACCCGGTAGGCCACATAGAACAGGGCTCCCAGCCCCGCAAGCCCCTTTGCCACGCCCGTCATCTGCGAGCATAGCGGCATCATATCCGTGTAGAGGTTTTGCAGGATCTGATGCAGGTTGTCGAAATTTGCCGCCAACAATACCATAAGCAAATCAATATTGAGGATTACCAATAGCGTTCATTAGGCGAACCGTAAAGGGCCATCACACGGTCAAGGTCGTTCCGCTTCTTGGCACGCAGGTAGGAAACGCCTATGTTCTTGTTGGTGTAATACTGCACGAGGCTGCGATATTGCAGCATGTCGGCGTAGCAGCGGTCGATGATGTCCATCCGCTCCTTGTCGTTCATCGACAGGCCGTTCTCGTTGACCACCGTCTTCAGGTCATTCAGCAGGTGCGCGCTCTCCTCCAGCAGTTTGGTATAGCCGAGGGCGATGGCACTCAGTTCCTCCGGCGTGAAGTAAGGGTCACTGAGCATACGCTCGAAACTGTTCACGTAGATGTCCGTGATGTCGCCGACCATCAGGATAGTCTGCTGCACCTTGCGGGCGTCACGGACAAGGTTCTTGACCTTGCGCAGCCCGTCATAAAATTCCTTGCCCTGCCGGTAGATTTTGCCGGTTTCCTGAAAATTCTTGACCATATTTGTCGCCGTGGTGGATGTCTGCACGATGTTCTTCGCGGCATTGATGATTCCCTGGGCAAGATTGGTCGGGTCGGTCACAACCCATTGCGCTTTCGCCGTGAGGCTGACAAGGAAGCAGCCCATACACAGCATGAGGATTTTCTTTTTCATGATGTTTCTGTTTTTAATCGTGAATAAATCTGTTGAATGTCAAATTCCCATTTTCCGCCCCTTGGACGGCGGATTACGCAGGATTTTCCTATTCGGCTGTCCCGGACGGTTTTCCTTCGCCGCTTCTTCCGGCTTGCGTCTGAGGGAGGCGAAGAATTCGTCTGCATACGGCCTGCGGCCGGTCATCCGGACGAAACGGGCATCCAGTTCCCGGTAAGCCTTTTCCGCCTGGCACGAGCGTTCCGTGGGCGGAGCGTTCTTGTCTATGCCGTACTTGACCAGGAAATCCGGGTGGATATGGAGGATGTCGTGGACGGCATCCGGCGAGGCCGCAATCCATCCCAGCTTCTCCAGTTCTCCGTTCAGCTTGTCAAGGTATTCCACCGGAGGACGGGGACAGACACTTTCAAAGACCTTCTCCACGGCATGTGTCAGTCTTGCATCCACCTCTAAGATGTCGGGCACTTCTCCCGCTTCTCTTTTCCGGTCATACACATCGGAGTCCATTTCTTCAAGCCTGTGGAACAGCCGGTAATCCTCCGTGAACCCGTAATAGTCCTGTATGGATTGCGGAATGTTCCAGTTCTGCATCAGGGACCAATAGAGGGAGGATATGACCTCCCTGCGTTTCCTTTCGTCAGTTTCCAGATTACTATACATGATTTCAAATGTTTAATGTTGATAAATGATTTCTCTTTTGCTCCCGGCCAACTGCTTGATGGCAAGTTCGATATTACCGCCGAGCCTCTCCGTAAGCCGCATAAGTTCAAGTTTTTCGGTTTCTTCGGTCGTGTAGCACACATACTCCTCCAGCGACACTTCCGTGGCATAGACCGCCGACTGCGTGCCGCCCAGACCGATCCAGACTTCCTTGTACTTCCGGGACGGGTTGTTCGCCATGTTGATGGAGAGTATCTGCGCCCGCTCCTTGTCAGTCAGGCCGAGCAACGCCTGTATCTCATCGAACTTGTTGATATATTTCCTCTGGTCCAGGAGGATCTTGCAGTCGCTGTTATTGATGATGGTCCCTTTGACAATGGGGGAAGAGATGATGTCCTCTACCTCCTGAGTGACCACCACCGCCTCGCCGAAGAACTTTCTGACGGTCTTAAAGAGGTATTTCAGATATTCCGCCATGCCCTCCTTGCTGATGGCTTTCCAGGCTTCTTCCAATAATATCATCTTGCGGGTTCCCTTCAGTTTCCTCATTTTATTGATGAATGTTTCCATGATGATAATGGTCACGATCGGGAACAACACCTTGTTATCCTTGATGTTGTCCAACTCGAAGACAATGAAGCGTTTGTTCAACAAATCAAGCTGCCTGTCCGAGTTGAGCAGGAAGTCATACTCGCCGCCCTTGTAGTAAGGTTCCAGGACATTGAGGAATCCCCATACGTCAAAATCCTTTTCACGGGTGCGCTTCTCTTTCAGAATATCCTGATACTCGTCACGGATGAACTCGTAGAAGGTATTGAAAGTGGGATTGGGCTGCTTATCCTGCCGTATCTTCTCTAAAAAGAGATTGACGGCATTGGAGAGCGCCACCTCCTCGGCACGTGTCGGCGGTTCGTCGTCACGTTTCCACAGGGTGAGGATAAGTGTCTTGATGGATTCCTTCTTCTCGATGTCGAACACGCCGTCCTCCACGTAGAAAGGATTGAAGGCAATCGGGTTGTCCTCCTCGTAAGTGAAATAAATCCCGTCTTCGCCGTGTGTCCTGGCATGGATAAGGTTGCACAGCCCCTGATAGGAATTGCCGGTATCCACCAACAGCACATGTGTCCCCTGTTCGTAGTATTGTCTTACCAAGTGATTGGTAAAGAAGGACTTGCCTGAGCCCGAGGGTCCGAGGATGAACTTGTTCCGGTTCACGATTGTGCCGTTCTTCATCGGCAGGTCGGAAATATCCAGATGGACGGGCTTTCCGGTCAGGCGGTCCACCATGCGGATTCCGAACGGGGAGAGCGAGTCCCTGTAGGAGGTTTCCCCGACGAACAGGCACAGGGCCTGTTCGACAAAGGTGTAGAAACTCTCCTCGGAGGGGAAGTCACCGGCATTGCCGGGTATCGCCGCCCAGAACAGGGTCGGCACGTCCACCGTGTTGTGGCGCGGTTTCGCCTCCATCAACGCCAGCTGGCTGCCCACGTCGTTCTTGACGCGCTTGAGCTTTTCCCGGTCATCGCTCCACGCCATGACATTGCAGTGTGCACGGATGGAGGTCAGTCCCTTGCTGTGCGCCTCGTTCAGGTACTCCTCGATCCATTCGCGGTTTATCTGGTTGGAGCGGCTGTAACGGGAAAGCGAGTGCATGTTTCTTGCGGTCTGCTCGAATTTCCTGAGATTCTCCGCCGAATCGTCGATGAAGAGGTACTGGTTCACCACATGGTTGCAGGTGAGCAGGATGCCTATCGGGGCGGCAAACGACAGACGGCAGTCGCTCCGGTCTGTGGAGAGCCGTTCATAACGGCAGTCCGTGGCCACTCCGGTCGGAAGGTCTTCCGGGTCGGAAAGGGTGTGCAGGCAGAGGTAGTTGTCGCCCACCTTCATTTCCCCCGCATCGAGTGAGAGGTCTTGTAGGCAGGCGGTGTCCTCCTGCGAGAGCGAAAAGTATTTCTCGATGATGCCCGCCGAAGTGTCCGTCCCGGTTATCTCTACGTCCGTCAGGCGTGTGATGCGGAGCAGGCCGCTGTCGTTCACGATACGCTCGAACTGGCCGCAGCATTCCATGAAACGGGTGACGGTCTCCTTGTCCTGCATTTCCTTGGGGATGATGAATCCCCGTGTCAGGGCGTTGAAACTGCTGGTCGTGCGGCTGTGTTCTTTCGTGGTCTTGGTGAGGAACAGGTAACAGGTATGCTGCAAGTACGGACGCTCGTTGAAGTGCCGCTCGAAACTGCGGCTGAGGAAACTGATGCCGTCCTTGCAGATGTCCGGCTTGTAGCCCTCTTCCACGAAGAAGTCCTGCTTGTGCACGATGCTGTAGTTCGGCAGCACCTTGACCGCTTTCGCCCAGGTGGAATGCATCGCCTCGTACTCGGCACGTGTCAGCGTGAAAAGTTCGGGCAGCTCCACCTTGTATGCCACGGTGATGTCCGCATCCTTGCTGATGATGCAACCGTCCTCCACGGCCAGCAGCGGGAACTTGCTTTCCAATGTCGCTGTTTTCATTACGTTTCTCATGCTTTTCTGTTTTTAATGGTTGAAGAGAACAACCGAAGAAATTTTCTCCGGTTGATGATGTAGCGGGGATGGTTGCGCAGCGCATGGAGTTTCATAAGCCCCCATTCGCCGTACTTCGTGTTCATGCGGAAGGTCGCCCAGACCAGCACCGAGGCGGAAATGACCCCGAAACCGATGCAGATCCACTGGTCGGTACCTGCCATGTACATGATGACGAACACCACGAACAGGGCAAGCAGCCCTCCTGCGAAGATGAACAGGTACTGGCTCTTGAGCCCCTTGAACTCCGGGCTGCGGCCGATTCCCTTGTTAATCGGATACTTCGCCATGTTACAGGAAGAATGAGCGTAAGATGGTGGCCGCGACAATCAGGAAGATACAGGCACCGAACCAGCTGGCGGCGGTCTTCGAGGTGTCCGGGTCGCCCGACGAGAACTTGGAATAGACCTTCACGCCCCCGATAAGGCCGACAACGGCTCCGATGGCGTAAATCAACTTGGTGCCGGGGTCGAAATACGAAGTGACCATGTTGGTCGCTTCGGTAATACCGCCGATACCGTTACCCTGGGCGAAAGCCCCTACTGAAACAAGCAGCGTCATGGCTGCCAAAAAGAATCTTTTTTTCATGCGTCGAAACTTTTAATTAGTGAGACAAAGAAGCATTTCGACTGCGAATATATAGTGCTTAATCCATTGATTTACAAACCTTACAACCTGTTACACCGTATGTCATCACGTTACATCGGCAAGGGGTTTTGAGGTGTTCAAATAGGGGATGTTTTGTTACCGGAAACAAGAAGACAGGGATAGGAAGAAAACGGCATTTCATTTCTTCCGGCAAAGGTAGCCCCGTATCTCAAGGAACCCGGCAAGGCGGAAAAGCCTTCAGGAAATAAAATACCGTTCCGTAT
This sequence comes from Bacteroidaceae bacterium, assembly GCA_963658905.1. Lineage (GTDB taxonomy): Bacteria > Bacillota > Clostridia > Peptostreptococcales > Anaerovoracaceae > CAG-238. The sequence continues at coordinate 17,769 of CAVKSD010000003.1, read as the reverse complement.
GAATAGGTATGTGTGAAACAATAACAGTAATAATATGGAAGCGAAAAACAATCAAGTGGTGGCTTTCACGGGGCACCGCAAGGAACGCATCCTGCAAGGGTGCGGAAATAATCCTCTGGTACTCACACGAATCAAGGAAACCGTTGTGAGGCAGGTAACAGAACTGTATAGGCAAGGGTACAAAATGTATTATACCGGGATGGCAAACGGCTTTGACATGGCGGCTGCGGAAGCGGTCTTGCAGGTCAGGGAGGAATACGGGGATATCATGCTCGTAGCGGCAGTGCCATTCCGGAAACAGCCTTTATGGTTCGATGCGGAAGACCAACTGTTGTATGCCCGTCTGTTGGAAAGAGTGGACCGGGTGGTCATGGTTTCCGAGAATTACCACAAGGGCTGCTACCTTCGCAGGGATGAATACATGGTGCGTAAGGCGGATGCTGTCGTTGCTTATTGGGACCTCGTGCCGAAAGGGGGAACATTCTACACGGTGAGCAAGGCGTTGGAAAGCGGCAAGCCGGTCATCAACCTTTATGAAAGGATGAAATAGCGGCTGTCTGTATTGGAATGAAAAAGCGAAGTGTGAAAGCCGGCCGGCTTTCACACTTCGCTTCTTTTATATATATTACCTATTCCTCAGAACCGGAAGAGAGGGCACGCTGTTTCCTCCGTTCCTCCTTCTTTGCTTTCTGTTGCTTTTTCCTGACCTCCATTTCAGCCATAATCTGTTTCAGCGGTTTGACCGTTTCCGGTTCTTCCCGCTTGAACCGCTTGAAATAGATTTCCTCTATGAACTGCGGAAGCGGGGCTTTCCACGCCTCCTGCTTGTGGTTGTCTATTTTGCCGAGCTTGTCGGGATTCAGACCCAATTCGCGGGCCATCTGTACCTGCTTGTCTGAAAGGCGGTGACGCTTCTGCGCCACCATCCATTTTTCCAATATCGCTTTTGTCACTGCCATGCTACAATCAATTTATCACAAAAGTAAGACTTATAAAGATATGAACATCTGATTCTTATCGTAAAAATCTCCTCTCAATAAGAAATTCAGGCATATTTGCTTATATCGAATACCTCTTTATTCTTGGATATGACCTTTCGCTTTGAAAGTGGCTTGCCGGCTTCATCCAGATATTCATTAATCAGACACTCTATTTTCTGCTGGCAACCGATTTCATTTTCCAGAATATTCAGTATTTCCGTGCCGGACAGCTTGTGATAAATGGTCATGCTCGCACGGAATGCCTTCTGCTTGTCCTCTGTATCGGAGGTCAGCACTTCCGCTACGTTATTCATCTCCTCGAATGTCATTGCCGTATTGAATTCAGGATCAGGTTCGGCATCAACAGGAGCCATCAATTCCGCTTTTTCCTCTTCGGTCAGACCCTTATTTTCCTGGTCCACATCATCCGCATCGATTTCCTCATCCTCCTCTATAGGCTTTTTTTCCATGGGTTCGGAACGTGTAGGAGTTTTTCTTGCCGTTTCCGGGTCTTCCAGATAGACAATTTTTGTCTTGCCGATCACATCGTTATCGTCTGCAGGAGAAGAACCTGCCATTGTTTCGGAAATCTCCTGCCCCGCTTTTGTTGCCACTGACGATTTCCTGCGCCTTGCCTTTTTCCGGGCATTTTCATCTTTCTTTTTCCGGTACTCCTTCCGATATTTCCATAACTTGATACGGGCAATACGCATCATACGGTAAACCTTGTCCCATCCGTCATACATTTTTTGGCTGAAGATAAATATCCACAGTCGATGAAATATGAATATTGCGCATAGGACTTTGACGGTGAAATAAATTTTAGTTTCCATTGCCTGCACGTTTTTCTTTATATAACTTTACAATTTCCGGTTTGCATTTTTCTAAATGTTCGTTCACGACATTATTGATGTATCCGGATACGCTTGCTTTAGGCGCAAGAACAAAAAGTATCTGCTTGATAAGATTGATATTTTCCTGCTCTATGTAAACTTGCCCCCGCTTTTCTAAAGGTTTACGGGTAAGGTATTTCTCTTTATAAATGGTGCACAACTTATTAAGGGCCGGCGAATCTTCCTTTTTCTCAAGTCGTTTTTCTGATGCAGAGTCCTTCTCGGCCACATTGGATTGGTCTGTATCCTTTTTATGCAAACCGGATTTTCTGCCGATTGTCATTCGCACAAGTTTTACAGAACAATGAATGGCAGTTATTATTAAAAGAACCACTCCTGTACTAATGACTGCAATAGTCAAAATATTAAAAATCTGTTCCATAATTATTTTCTATATAAAGGTTCATTATTGATTTGATTGTGATAGAGGCCGTCTATTTCCTCCCGGTATTGTTCTATATGGGCGGCCAGTACGTCATCTATGTATTTCGACATGCTGACTTTTGGGGCTACAACCGATAAAAACTTCTGGATGAACCGGTAATTGTCTATACCGATATAAGCCTGCTGCCTTTGCCGGACATTCCCGCCCATTAGGAACTGCCTGCGGTACGAATCTGTACCGTCCTTTCGTTTCTTTTGTTTGGCGACACTTTTCTCGACAGGTGCAGATTCCGGATTGTTCGCTTCGCGATCACTCTGTTCGGATTCGTCAAGGGTAATGATTGCCTCTTCTGGTATATCCTTTCCGTAATTGGGTATATCTCCGGCCATGATGCCCCTGATCATCTCCTCATTCACGATTACTTGTTTTTTTGCCATAGTATTTATTTTTTGAATTTGACTAATAATTCTTCTGCCAGTTCTGTCAGTCCACTGCCCTTCAACAGTTTGGCGGGAGGCGGAAACAGGGTACAACGAAAGAAGCTCCGGGTTGCCAAAGACAGTTCCTTGTTATAGCGATTGGTTTCCGGAATGATGGTATCCAATACCGTAAACTCCAATTTTTGCATGATGATATTGTATGCATCAAAGACTTCTGTAGAAGCACGGGCATCTTTACGGTTCCAGAAAAAGAGGAATTCCTGCAAAGGGGCTTCCTTGCTTGTCTTGGCGTAGTCCCAGACGCTGGTAGAGAACGAGAGGCTGCTTTGCATTACAATACGGTCGGGAACAATCGGTGTAATCACGTAGTCCATATTCACGATGGTGTTGATTACGCCGGAAGAGTTCACTGTTCCGGGCAAATCCACGATAATCAAATCGTAATTCCCGTTATTCATCAGTTTTTCCGCCGCAGCACGGGCGTTCTCCGCCTTTGAGCCGACAATCGTGTAGGCCTTCTTTTGGATACGTTCATACTGTGATTTCAGCAGTTGCTTGAAATAATCGCAGTGTTCAACTGTACGCATGTCCCTTTCTTTCATGCGTACCAGGCTGTACTGCGGATAATCGCAGTCGATGACGGCCACATTCAGTCCTTTCAGGTAATGATAATACCCTGCGAGCATAATCGTCATGGTCGATTTACCGACTCCGCCTTTCTGGTTGCAGATGGCAGCTAAAACCGTTTCCTTTTTCATTGCTTTTCTTTTTTATGTTAAACATCAATTGAATTCAGTCTTTCAATAAGTAGGGAATGACCGGATATGTGCCGTAATACGGTCTGTACTCCATTCAGTCCGGCGGTCATTACTGCACATCACAAGTCTGCCAGTCGGACATTCCTTACTGCACGTGTGCAGTAATCCATTCGTGCATTATTCCGGTCATCCATCCTCTCATCCGGACAGTCAGTAAGCAAGTGATTCAGCCACTCTTTACTGCACATATTCCGTCGTTCACGCTGCAAATAAAAGGGTATTTTTTCATACCGGCACCATGTTTCAAGGAAGGTGACGACCCATGTCACCATATGTCATCACGTTACATATAACTCGCTATTTTACAACATAATAAACCGCCATAACTTTGCACCGACAACGGAACGGACACCGCTGCGGGACATTCCCGAAGCCGAAGAATGAGGCTGAAGGGTCAAACGCAATTTGACGGCAGGAAAATTCATGTTCAAGCGAACATGGCAAGTTGTGTTTTGAGGCACCCGAAATAAATTCGGGCACTCAAAACAACTTGCCGCTCGCCTGGCGGCTCGGGAGGGATTCACTCCAAAGTCGTGAATTCGGGACGGAAGATCAGAAACAGAAAAAAGCAATGCGTATGGAAGAAAACAGAAAGAAAAAATCGACAAAAGTCGTGGGGCGGAAACCAAAATCCGACCCTGCCGTGCACCGTTATGTGGTACGGTTGAACTCGGAAGAGAACGGGCACTTCAACATCCAATTCCAGAAATCCGGATTGAAGGAGCATTCAAAATTTATCAAGGCGATGCTTTTCGGACACGAAATCAAGGTCGTAAAAATCGACAAGGCGACGATGGACTACTACATCCGCCTGACCAATTTTTACCACCAGTTCCAGGGTATCGGCAACAATTACAACCAGACGGTCAAGGCGGTCAAGACCAATTTCGGGGAGAAACGGGCATACGCCCTGCTCCGCAATCTGGAAAAAGCGACCATAGACTTGGTGGTGCTGAGCAAGCGGATTATCATGCTGACCCGCGAGTTTGAGGAAACCTACCTCATTAAAAGGAAAAGGGAGGAAGGATGACATGGTGGCGAAAATCAACAGGGGCATTTCCCTTTACGGGGCAATCGCCTATAACCAGCGGAAAGTGGACGATGCCACGGCACGGATCATTTACGGGAACCGCATGATTACCGATGTCACGGACAATCCCGAGCAGGTCATGCGGCAGACGATGTGGGCGTTCGAGAACTACCTGCTCGCCAACAGGAACACGGAGAAGCCCATACTGCACATATCCCTGAACCCTTCATTGGACGACCGGCTGACGGACAGCCGGTTCGCAGACCTTGCCAAAGAGTATATGCAGAAGATGGGATATGGCGACCAGCCCTATATCGTATATGTACACGAGGACATCGACCGCAGGCACATCCATATCGTTTCCACCTGCGTGAACGAGAAAGGGGAAAAGATTGACGATGCCTACGAGTGGAACCGTTCGATGAAAGCCTGCCGGGAGCTGGAGTGGAAATTCGGTCTGAAACAGGTGGATGACAAGCGGAAGGAACTTCTTGAACCGTACCTCAAAAAAGCGGACTACCAAAGCGGTGACGTGAAAAAGCAGGTATCCAACATCGTCAAGAGCGTGTTCGGCACCTACCGTTTCCAGTCTTTCGGGGAATACAGCGCACTGCTTTCCTGCTTCAATATCGAGGCGAAGCAAGTGAAAGGCGAATTCGATGGAGTACCCTATAACGGTATCGTCTATACCATGACGGATGACACGGGAAGACCGCTTTGTACGCCCATCAAGTCTTCCCTTATCGGGAAACGCTTCGGATATGAGGGGTTGGAAAAGCGTATCGGTTACAATGCCCGCGAGTACAAAGCGGGGAAATGGCAGCCGAAAATCCGGAACGAAGTGGCTCTTGCCATGCACGGTTGCCGTGGCGACCGGGAAACATTTGTCCGTCTGCTTGCCGGGAAAGGAATAGACGCGGTATTCCGTGAAAACGATGAAGGACGCATCTATGGCGCGACCTTCATCGGCCACAAGAACCGGGAGGTCTATAACGGCTCGCGGCTCGGCAAGGAGTTCTCGGCAAACACCTTTGAACGGCTCTTTAATAATCCGGACAACATCCCGGATCTGGACGCTCCTATACAAGATACCGGTCTGCAAAGCGGATTCTCCTCCGATATGGAAAGTGCCATTGAACAGGCTTTTGGAATATTCAATATAGAAGCGAACGGCCCCGACCCGGAGGAAGAGGCTCTTGCCCGGAGGCTGCAACGCAAGAAGAAGAAAAAACGCCGTTCACGAGGTATCTCCTAAAAACAATATTCATTCACCATTAAAATTATATCGTTATGCAACAGGAAGATGATTTGAGGGGACTGGCAAAAGTCATGGAGTTCATGCGTGCCATATCCATCGTGTTTATTGTCATCCACGTCTATTGGTTCTGTTACCAGTCGTTCGTGGATATGGGTATCAATATAGGTGTAGCCGACAGGATACTCCTTAATTTCCAGCGGACGGCGGGACTTTTCAGCAACCTGCTGACGACAAAGGTCTTTGCCGTCATATTCCTTGCACTCTCGTGTCTGGGTACAAAGGGAGTGAAGAACCAAAAGATGACATGGAATCGAATATACACCGCTTTCCTTTCGGGGCTGGTGCTGTTCTTCATGAACTGGTGGATGCTTGACCTGCCGTCCAGCCCGGCAGCCAATACAGCCCTATACACGGTGACGCTTACCGCAGGGTATATACTTCTTCTGATGTCCGGCGTATGGATAAGCCGTATGCTGAAGAATAATCTGATGGAGGATGTGTTCAACACCGCCAACGAGAGTTTCATACAGGAAACAAGGCTTATGGAGAACGAGTATTCCGTCAACCTGCCCACGAAGTTCGTCTATCAGGGCAGGGAATGGGACGGCTGGATTAACGTTGTAAACGTTTTTCGAGCGTCCATCGTACTTGGGACACCGGGCAGCGGAAAGTCTTACGCGGTGGTAAACAACTACATCAAACAGCAAATCGAGAAATCCTTCGCCATGTATATTTATGATTACAAATTTCCGGACCTGTCCGAAATAGCGTATAACCACTTGCTCAAGCATAAGGAAAACTACAGGGTAAAACCGGAGTTCTACGTGATAAATTTTGACGACCCGAGACGCAGCCACCGCTGCAATCCCATCAATCCCAAATTCATGGCGGATATTTCTGATGCCTATGAAAGTGCCTACACGATAATGCTCAATCTGAACAAGACCTGGATACAGAAACAGGGTGATTTCTTCGTGGAATCCCCGATTATCCTGCTCGCCGCCATTATCTGGTACTTGCGGATTTACAAGGACGGCAAATACTGTACTTTCCCTCACGCAATAGAATTTCTGAACAAGCCGTATGCGGATATATTTACAATCCTGACCTCATATCCCTCCCTCGAAAACTACCTTTCTCCTTTTATGGATGCCTGGCAGGGAGGCGCACAAGACCAGCTCCAGGGCCAGATAGCAAGTGCCAAGATTCCACTTTCGAGGATGATTTCTCCGCAGCTCTATTGGGTCATGACCGGCGATGATTTTACCCTTGATTTGAACAATCCGGAACATCCGAAAATCCTTTGTGTGGGAAACAATCCGGACAGGCAGAACATCTATTCGGCGGCATTGGGCTTATATAACAGCCGCATCGTAAAGTTGGTGAACAAGAAAGGACAGCTCAAGAGTTCCATCATCATAGACGAATTGCCCACGATATACTTTCGCGGCATCGACAACCTGATAGCCACAGCCCGAAGCAACAAGGTGGCGGTCTGCCTCGGCTTTCAGGATTTCTCCCAACTGACCCGTGACTACGGTGAAAAAGAGGCGAAAGTGATCCAAAATACGGTCGGCAATATATTCTCCGGACAGGTGGTCGGCGAAACGGCCAAAAGCCTTTCGGAAAGGTTCGGAAAGATACTCCAGCAGCGGCAGTCCATCTCCATCAACCGGCAGGACACATCCACCTCCATCAACACGCAACTGGACTCGCTGATACCGGCCTCCAAGATAGCCAACCTCTCACAGGGCACGTTCGTGGGCAGCGTGGCGGACAACTTCGGGGAGGAGATAGAGCAGAAGATTTTTCATGCACGGATTATTGTCGATAGCGAGAAGGTGGCGGCGGAAACGAAAGCCTACAAGAAGATACCCGTCATCAACGAGTTCAGGGACGAGGATGGCAACGACATCATGCAACAGCAGATAGACCGGAACTATTCACGCATCAAGGCGGATGTAATGCAGATAATCGAGGACGAGTTGGACCGGATAAAGAATGATCCGGATTTGAAACACCTGATTCCGCAGGAAGAAAACGATAAGGAATAGCAATATCTGACAAACCGCTTTTTTATTTCCGCCTGCAAAGGTCGTCCCGTGCCTGACAGGATTGAGCAAGGCCGGGCCCTCGCGGGTTTCCGCAAAAATCTTCCGCACTCCGCTTGCGGTATTTTTACGGAAAGCCTTGCACAATCCGGCACGGGACAGCGAGGCAGGCAAGAAATAAAATATCGGCTCACGGGCCGTTAGGTGTTTAACTCAAAAAAATGAATGGTATGAGCAGAAGCAACTTCACTCCGATGAAAAAATTCCACGAAATCATTGGCTGTTATGGTCTGAGGCTGATGGAAGTCGGGACAAACCACTTGAGGGTATTCTCCGAAGGGCGGAAGCTTTTCGACTACTATCCGCTGCGTATGAAACTCTTCGATTACCGGCAGTGGCGACAACTGACTTATCCTTCTCTCCTTGGAGGCACGGACAAATGGGAAACGGAACTTGACGGAATCATCCAAAAATTAATGGCAACGCCACAATAAACATTCCGGTTATGAAAGGCTGCAATTATACAACGCTCGTTTGGGACAATATTCCCGAATGGGCGATTTTTTCATTGGAATACGGCATTGAGGAAGAGCTGTTCCTCACCGATGAAGACAAGGAAATGATAAGCGGTTTCATTGCCGAAAACTTCCCGAACGGATACACGATGAGCGTGGACTGGGAATCATACAGGGAGTTCGACCGTTATCCTGCTTTCGGAAAACCTTGCAAGACCTATACGGTCAGTTTCGTAATACCAAAAAGATAATATGAATATGAGAAAGATAACATTGAGTGAATACAATGCCATCCCGGAAGACTATCGCGGGATTTGGACTGTGGAGCGTTGGGACTTGCCGGATTGGGCGGAATTGCGCAAAAAGCATATCGGCAAACGTACCATGATGGTATATGACAACGGCACGTGCCTATTGGTTGAAGGAATGGGTTTTGAAATCGTGGATGACAGCTCATGGAAAAAGCCGGATGAGGTCAGGCAGGAAATGGGCGGTCTTTATCTGAAATTCTACAGCAGCCAAGGATATGAACCGCATTATGCGGATTGCATCATTCGGTGGCGCGACACGCTGGAAACAGTAGAAACCAGAATTGCATTGTCAATGGATTCCGACACGGAAAAGGACGACGAGATATTCTTCTACTGCAATGGTCTGGACGACTTGAAATCGTTGGCTGACAAAGGCAGGGAGGATTTTACCGTTGCCGGATGCCTCGGTTTCGGGATATACGAAGAACTATTACAAACGACAACTTAAAATGATCGGATATGAAAATCAAATGTCAGGAACACTACGACAAGGTGGCAGAATATGCCAGGAGCATTGGCGACACGACCTTTCAGAATTGCATCGAACGCCTCAAGCAATGGGAGAAAAACTCCAACGGCAGGTATGAAATCGAACTTTATCGGGATTTTGCTCCGCATTCATTCGGCTTTGCGGAAAGGACGCCGGACGGGCGGAATGGCATCGTGGGTGGATTACTCTACCACGGCAGACCGGATGAATCTTTTGCCGTGATGATTGGAGGTCCGTTCCACGGCTGGAGCATACATACCTAAGCCTTTCACCTAAGAACTTGTATGAAATTGCGTGAAAATGATGTGAAAGTAATCATATAAGACTGCTTATGCACCATTTTTACGCAATTTTTGTCCGTAGATTTTATTTGCTTGTGTTGAGTCTGAAAGTTAAAATCCTTATTTGTGAAATTTAAATTGGTATTTTGCGGAAAACATGCAAAAAACACCATTAAATCCTCAATCCGACATTTTCACTTCAATCAATGAAGCGTCGTCTTCAAGAATTCCGTCAGATGCAAACTTCATATCTTGAATGGCATTCAAGTCTATATGCTGATAGCAGCCATCGGAACAGATATATATTCTATCGGCTTGGTCCAATTTCTCTTGTTTGACCGCAACCTCCTCCCTGTATCCCTTACCATTGACACACCGTGTCAGAAATGTTCCTTCTGTTTCTGCTGCAATATGGTCTGTTGTCAACAACAATGGTTCGCCATTACTGACTTTATATAGTCTTACATTACCTTGCCATGCGTAATACAAAGAATCATCAATTACCAGAACTACGGTTACTGCGGCTCCCATCTTGCATTTTAATTCCCTGCATTTCTGATGTATGGCAAAATCGGCTGTTTCAAATGCCGAACGCAATACGTCTTCCGGCAAACATTCCTGCATTTTATCAAGGATAGTGGTCAAGATGGATTCTGATACGATTTTGGCAGTTTCTGCACCATAAGACAAACCTCCCATGCCGTCTGCAAGAATGGCAATAAGACCATTGCCGGACAACTTGTGGTATAAGATATAATCCTCGTTGTTCTTATCCATTCCGGAAAAACTGAAGGTTCTAAGCTCAATCTTTTTCATCCTCTATTGCCTTTTGAAAAACATCTGCAATGGTCTGCCATGCCTCTTTCACCGTTTCATAAGTCAGACCATAACTATGTTCTATAATTTGATTGAATAATCTGCTCTCATCTTTTTTCTCCAGTTCTTTCTCAATGCAACCCTTGTAATAAACTATCTGCTCTTTGGTCAAAAGAAGGAGTAAATCATGGGCGAGCCAATATCCTCCTACAATATATTCATCGAATCTTTCCCAGTCATAGACTTCCGGATGGATATTACGGTCAAGGTTAGCCATGAAATAATTGGATAGAATGAACGACATATCTTCCGCATCCTTGCCCGTTTCAATGTTTCGGTCCAACCAGGCATTGAATTTCAGAAGGAACAAACCATGAAGAGAGGCTATCTTAATATCAAATTCATCATCTATATTGACAGTGATGCTTTCCGACAACACTTCATCAAAACCTTTTACTGACATGGCTATCTCTTCTTCAGGCGGCCAATAGATGTTGTCGTCTTCCTTTGCAACACCATACGGAACAACATCCAGTTCATATTCACCATAGTAGAAGCGTTGGTGCATGTGCTGTGATTTCTTAAAACCATCGGCAACCAACCTCTCTTTGATTTCATCGAAGACACTCCAGTCGGGTATTGCAATCGCAATATCCAAATCCTTTGTCTTTCTGCCGGAAGTGGTACCGATAAGCTGCCGGATGATTATATCACGGGCTGTCGCACCGATGACATAAAACTCACGTCCCATACGATTGAAACTGTCCGTCAGTTTCCCGAGCAATTCCACTAATAGCGGATTGGCAATTTTTTCACTTGTAATCTTTAAGTCCATAATCTAAAAGTCTTTCTGCCATTTCCTGACAACGGCTGTTACCACTACCCATCAAGTCTGCATAGATAAGAATCAGAGGAGCGAGTTGATTGTCTGTTTCCCATTTCCAGAACTTCTGATAGATTCTTATTTCTCCATTTTCATTCTGCATTACCATTCCTGTCCTCAGCAGGTTTGCGGCAGGAATGTCCGTATAAATGTCAAATGCTCCGGGTTCCAAATAATCATCAATCTTATTGGCTCCGCCTTCTCCTCCCCAATACATGCCTTCCGGCAACTGCAATGCACTCCAGTTTATACGCTGTTCATTGGTCCGAAAACTCATTTTCCCAAGTAATAATTTTGGCTTCAACACTTGATTGTAATTTTCTACCCAAAGGTTGACAAGGACACTTTTATTTTTGAGGGTACGCTTGCTATTGGTCAGAAGTACAAAATTCCTTTCCACCAACACATCAAATACATTTTTGATTGCTCCTAAAGATACGCCTGTCGCACTCTGTATTTCTCTGTATGCCTTGTTCACATTGGCAATATCCTGCAATAAATAGAAAATCACTTTCAATCCTGCTTCTTGAAATGCCGGATATGGTTTCTCTGTCATGAGGGTGTTTTTTTCACCTTTGTTGGTTAGATGGAATATAAGTTTATTTCCTCTTTCATATCTGATATAGCAATTACCGGCACAATCAAGTGTATTGATGCCATTGCTTGCCAAATCGTCAACAACGGTGGGCGTAATGTATTTGGCTATCAGCAATACCGGTCGCTTCTCCGTTGCAGCCAACGCCTTTAATCGGCTTGTAATATTCCCGATGGTCGCAGTTGTCACTGTGTTTTTGACTTCACAAAGAAAATCTACATCCATGATTTGAACGGTTGCATCAAAATTCTTGTATGGATTATCCTCCTTTTGAATGACTGCTGTTTCAGGTAATGCCAATTTACCCCGCAATGCCTCCAATGCCAGGTTTAATATTTCACGTTCTGCCAATACCATAGTTTGTTCATTTTATCATTATGTTCATTTATAATGAACATCGCAAAGGTAGTGAACAATTTCCAAATAGCCAACCATTTTGTTCATTTATCAGCCGTGTTCATTAAAAATAAACAAGTGTGTTCAGGTGAACAAGAACTGCTCTTCTGTGGTACCGCTTTGCAAAAGTAATTAAAAAGCAACTACTTATAATGCTTTTATACATTGTTATAGTACCTATTTCCATATTCCTCTATAAAAATCCATCATAGCCGCGCTTCCCTTGTCAAGTCCCATTGAGAAGGTAACTCGGAGGGACGATACCTTCCACGTTCGGGCCTCCGGTTTTCGGGCAAAAAATTCCCTGCGGTAATTTTTCACCCGAAAAAACGTTCCGGTATCGCCGTCCGAGTTGTGGAAACGGTCGGGACTTAGCAAGCGAAGCGACCTACGACGCATAGGACAAAATCAAAAAAACAGCAGCTGGCGGTATTTTGCAGATACAGGATGTCCCAATGGATTCCGCCGTCTCTAATCTCCACACCTGACCTTACAGCCTGTCTTATAAAGTACCCCAATGAAGCGGGGACTAAAGACAGCTCGCTCTCAACTCTGCATAATACAACTTTTCCTTTGTCGGTTTCGTGCCGTTCCTGCTGCTTTCTGCCGTTTCACTTTCCGTTCCTGCCGTTTTTTCTTGCGCGGGGTTTTCCGTTTGCGTGCCTATGTCCTCTTCCGCCCCTCGGATTCGGTGCTTTTCCTTGCTTTTTCTTCTGCATTTTCCATTTTTCCGCCTTGCGCCTTTCCCCCCTGCGGTGAAACAGGATGACAAACGATGAAATGGATAGTCTAACGATTTGCAAACCAATTATTTATCAAAATTCATCCTATATATTTGCACCGACAATCATAGTTACCAACTCTAAAAACCAAAGTTATGGCAAAGAAAAATGGAAGGGACGATCCCCCTAAACCGCAAGTCGCCGAGAACGAACAGATGAGCGACATCGTGTTCATCCTCGACAAGATGGAACTGATTTTACAGGCCGTGTCCGAAATCGGAAAGGGCGGCAGGTACAAGACGGTTCCGGCAGACAAGGAACACCAAAACTCCTTTCTGAAAATCGACCGCTACGCCAACATGTTCGAGAATTTCCTGAAGAACTTCTGGAGCCAGCTCAAAGACCCGACACGGTTCGGCATCCTCTCCGTCAAGGAAAACACATTGAATGACCCGGAGGTGAAACAGGCTGTCGAGGACATCGCGGCGGGAAAGCAGACAAAAGCCGTGGAGGAATTCCTCAAGAAATACGAGATTGTCCCCCGCGACAAGGAAAACCAAAGTATCAACCATCAAAATCAAGAAGAAATGGCAAAGAAAAATGAGACCCCGCAGCAGGCTGCCCAGGACGGCGGCCAGCAGCAACCCAAGTACCGTTACAACGAGTCAATGATCAACTGGGAGGAACTGAAGCACTTCGGGCTGTCCCGCGAGTACCTGCAGGAACGCGGACTCCTCGACCAGATGCTCAAGGGCTACAAGACCAACCAGGTCGTGCCCATCAGCATGAACTTCGGCTCCGCCGTACTGCGTACCGACGCACGCCTGTCGTTCCAGCAGTCCGCCGGAGGCCCGATCGTCCTCGGCATCCACGGCATCCGTCAGAAACCCGAACTCGACCGCCCGTATTTCGGGCACATCTTCTCCGAGGAGGACAAGAAGAACCTGCTTGAGACGGGCAACATGGGGCGTGTCGTGGAACTGAAGGGCCGAAACGGCGAATACATCCCTTCCTTCATCAGTATCGACAAGCTCACGAACGAGGTGGTAGCCATGCGTGCGGAAAACGCCTTCATCCCGAAGGAAATCAAAGGCGTGCAGCTCACCGAACAGGAGCAGAACGACCTGCGTGAAGGCAAGAAGGTCTTCATCGAGGGGATGATTTCCAATGGCGGCAAGGAGTTCGATGCCCACATCCAGATCAATGCCGAGCGCAGGGGCATCGAATACATTTTCGATAACGACAAGCTCTTCAACCGCCAGTCGTTGGGCGGCGTGGAACTGACCAAGCAGCAGGTGGAAGACCTCAATGCCGGCAAGGCCATTTTCGTGGAGGGCATGGAACGCAAGGATGGGGAAGTATTCTCCTCGTATGTCAAATTAGACGAAGCCACGGGCAGACCTGCCTATACCCGTTACAACCCGGACTCCCCGGAGGGCGCACGCGAAATCTATATCCCGAAGGAAATCAACGGCGTGAAAATCACCGCCGAGGAACAGCAGCAACTGCGGGAAGGGAAAACCATCTTCCTCAATGACATGGTGAACCGCAAGGGCGAGGAGTTCTCCTCGTTCATCAAGGCGGACCTGGAAACGGGACGACTGAGCTATTCGCGCACGCCGGACGGCTTCGAGCAGCGTGCCGAATTCAAGATTCCCGACAAGGTGTGGGACGTGGAACTGAACCGGAAACAGCGTGCCGACCTCCAGAGCGGCAAGGCGGTACTGGTCGAAGGCATCAAGGGCTATGACGGAAAGACCATCTCCCAATATGTCAAGGCGAACTTCAACCAGGGCAGGCTGGACTTCTACAACGAGAACCCTGACCGGAAGCGTGACGCCTCACAGCGGAACGTGGTGGCGAACGCGCAAAAGCAGGGTCAGGAACAAAGCAGCCGGAAATCCAAAGGCGCGAGCATCGCATGATGCGTGAATCAAACGAATGTAAAATCCTAAAAAACGGAAATATGGAAACGAACAATGGAAACAACATGCCTTTCAAGGCGGAGGACGTGAACTGGGACGAGCTGGCAGGCATCGGCATATTGAAGGACGAACTGAAAATGTCGGGAGAGCTTGACACGCTGCTCAGGGGAGAAAAAACGAAAGTGATACCGCTCAGCCTTGTGCTCCTCGGCGTGGACGTGGTGATGGACGCCACCCTGCAACTGGTTCGCAAGGACGGCGAGCCGCTGATTGAAATCCTCGGTGTCAAGCCGTCGGCATAGCGGTACCCCTTACCGGTCAATCCGATCACAGTAAAAGTAAAGAATGTCAAACCGCCGTTTCCTGTTTTCCGGTTCCGGTCACGGGGAACGGCTTAAATTTTATCCGAACATGAAAGCAATCATAGCAGAAAAACCGAGCGTGGGCATGGATATAGCCCGCATAGTAGGGGCAACAGAAAAGAAGGACGGCTACTGCACAGGCAACGGCTACATGGTCACGTGGGCGTTGGGACACCTCGTGTCGCTGGCACTGCCCGGCACATACGGCTACACAAAGACCGCAGCCGAAGACCTTCCGATGCTGCCCGACCCGTTCCGGCTGGTATCCAGACAAGTCAGGACGGACAGGGGGATGGTGACGGACATGGCCGCTTCAAAGCAGTTGAGGGTCATCGACGAAGTGTTTTCCAAGTGCGACAGCATCATCGTGGCGACGGATGCAGGGCGTGAAGGAGAGCTTATCTTCCGGTGGATATATGCCTATCTGGGTTATACCAAGCCGTTCCAACGCCTTTGGATTTCCTCGCTGACCGACGAGGCCATCCGCGAGGGCATGGCAAACCTCAAGGACGGAAGCGATTACGACAGCCTCCATGCCGCAGCGGACAGCAGGGCGAAGGCGGACTGGTTAGTGGGCATGAATGCCAGCCGGGCGTTGGCGATAGCCTCCGGCTCGGCAAACAACTCCATCGGACGGGTACAGACCCCGACACTCGCCATGATATGCGCACGCTTCAAGGAGAACCGCGACTTCATCTCCACTCCCTATTGGCAACTGCACATCACGCTGAAGCAGGGAGAGGCGCACCGGCAGTTCATCCACCCGGAGGAGTTCAAGGAGAAGGGAACGGCTGAAGCGGCATACCGGAAAATATCTTCCGAATCCGTTGCGACAATGACCAAAGTGGAACGCAAGAAGAGATTCCAACAGGCTCCGCTTCTTTACGACCTGACCGCACTTCAGAAAGACTGCAACATCCACTACGACCTGACGGCGGACAAGACCCTCTCCATCGCCCAGTCGTTGTACGAGAAGAAACTGATTTCCTATCCGAGGACAGGAAGCCGGTACATACCCGAAGATGTCATGGCACATATCCCTGCCCTGCTACAGAAAATCGTGGCCATGCCCGAGTTTAGGGAATACGGACACACTTTTGACTTTTCCGGTCTGAATACCCGGAGCGTGGACGGTGCGAAAGTGACCGACCACCATGCCCTGATTATCACGGGCATTGCGCCGCAAGAATTGTCCGAAGCGGAATCTGCCGTCTATGCCCTGATAGCCGGCAGGATGCTGGAATCCTTTTCACCGCCCTGCGAGAAAGAGTCGCTGGTCATGGAATGTACCTGCGAGGGGATGGATTTCCGTTCTCGCTCTTCTGTCATTGTCAATCCCGGCTGGCGCGGCGTGTTCCGCAGGAAAGAGGACCGGGAGAAGGACGAGCCGGAGGGCAACGGGGGAAGCGCGGTGTTTGCCGGTGGCGAGAGCGTTCCCGTAACGGGGTACGGATTGGCGCAGAAAAAGACCCTGCCCAAGCCGCTTTACACGGAAGCCACGCTGTT
Source organism: Bacteroidaceae bacterium (assembly GCA_963658905.1). GTDB lineage: Bacteria > Bacillota > Clostridia > Peptostreptococcales > Anaerovoracaceae > CAG-238. The sequence goes on along the minus strand of CAVKSD010000003.1, from coordinate 1,112 downwards.
GAGCGCGATGGAGTCCTGCGGAAAGGACATCACGGACGACGAGGCGAAAGAGGCCATGAAGGATGTGGGTATCGGCACGCCGGCCACCCGTGCCGCCATCATCACCACGCTGGTCAGCCGTGATTATATCGCGCGTTCCGGCAAGAGCATCGTACCGACCGGGAAAGGAATGTGCCTTTACGAGGCGGTGAAGGGGATGCTTGTGGCGGATGTGGAACTGACCGGCAGCTGGGAGAAGGCACTGGCACAAATAGAAGGACACACCCTTGATGCGGAAACTTTCATGCGATCCATCCGTGATTACACCCGCAAGGCGATCGGTGAGATCCTGAAGCTCAAATTCGATACAATGCCGGGCAAGGTCTTCACCTGTCCCAAATGCAAGACAGGAAAAATTATCATCCGTTCCAAGGTGGCCAAATGCGACCATGCGGGCTGCTGGTATTCCGCCGTATGCTGAACAAGGAGCTGACCGACACCCATCTGGAACAGCTTTTCTCGTCCGGCAGTACCAAGATCATCAAAGGCTTCAAGGGGAAGAAAGGCGTTCCGTTCGATGCGGCCGTCACCTTTGACACGGAGTATAATCCTGTATTCTCGTTCCCGAAAGCCAGAGGAGCCGGAAAAAGATAGCACCGTCATTCCAATTCGCGGGCAAAGGTAGCGTACCGCCCTGTTCCACCTGCAAGGTCATGCCCTCCGGGTTTCGGGAAAAATCATCCTCGCACGGCTGCGGTATTTTCCCACGAAAACCTTGCCTGTGGAGGCGGTACGCATTCCGGCCCCTGAAATTGGAAATGACATGTTTCACCTATATAATTAATGTAAGATCATGAAAGCAAGGGAATGTATCGGAAGGTTAAGGACAAGCAGATGGCTGCGGATTGCGGCATTGGCCATCGCCGCGTTCATCGTGTTCAGCTATCTCCATTCAAGAGGAATCTCACCGGTATTGACGGCTGTCGCCATTGTCTGTTTCAGCGGGTTCTTCAAGTTCCTATATAAGATCGCGTGCCTTCTGGTAGCGGCAGCGATATTGTTCTGCATCCTCAGTTATCTGGTCTTCTGACAATACATGGATATGAGACAGATATACCATACAGATTTCTGTA
>CAVKSD010000002.1:0-45135 GCA_963658905.1 Bacteroidaceae bacterium | reverse complement strand
CGCTGGACAGCAATGCTTTTTTAGTAGTTCTACTATTTGTCATTTTTTCCTCCTTGTGAAAAATTTTGATAATTACTTTTGTGCATGTTTTGTTGTAATGCGGCTCAAATTGCACACAAAAACTTCACATTGTTACTTTTATAATACCCCCCCCCCACCAATATTTGTCAACAATTATGTTTTTGCATATATGGCGTTTTGTGGAATTAGAGAGCCAAGAAGTTGCACCGCCATAAGGTGGGGTATTTTGTTAGTTTTTATAAATTTACATATGTAATATTTTATAGCATAAATGGTTAAAAGTCGTATATGGTTTGTACACCCACATTTCCAAAGTGCTGCATTCCTGCGACGAGTTTTGCATCGCCGACTTTTTGCTGATTTTTTCAACAAAAAACTGCGAGAAAATCCCCGCAGTTTTTGCTAACTCTACATCATATACTTATATTGTGTTTTTAATTTGGGTAGCAGCCCTACGCCAGTTCGTTTCGGAGTTGCACAAGCTTATGCACCAGCCGGTTCAAATCGTTCACCCTGCGGATCACCACATAGGTATTTTCTTCTCGGTGCATGAATATGGTGTTCAGCGTCTTTGCAAGTTCATCGCAAAGTGCGTCAACGGCAGATTTGAAGCTTCCTCTGAGGTCGCGGCTTCCGTCCTCTGCCACTTCCCCGCCCCGGAAAAAGTCCACGCTGCTTATAGTATAGTGGTAGTTTATTCCGAACATATCCGAAACCTTTTCCGAAAGCCGGTTCTTGATATCGTTCATATGGGCTTCCAGCATCCTGGGGTTGCTGCGGAAACTCTCGCAAAACTCCGCCGCCTCCTGTTTGATTTCCCCGAAAAATTCGTTAAGCTCGGCAAATTTCTCGTCAAACTGCCTTGCGGGCATTTTCAGCGCCGTCCTGTAAAGGTCAATCTGCGAAAGCGCACTGGTGGCAATGTCCCTCATCTTTAGCTTTGCGGAATCCTCGATGATTTCCTGCACAGTGGTTTGGCAGTCCGCCCGGATAGCGTCCTTAAGCTCCTGCACTCCCGCCGAGGTTTTTGCGCTTACAGGGAACAACTGGATCTCCTCAACCCCCATGAGTTTGCAGATGAGACTCTGACAATATGTCAGATATTCTGCCAGATCTGATTCGTCAATGGAGTCGATTTTGTTCACCGCAAAATAGAACTTCGCCGCATATTCCTTCGCATTTTTGAGGAAGTCAATCTCGATTTGGTTAATGGGGCTGTCTACGGAAAGCATGAAAATCACCGCGTCGCTTTCCTTTACATAGGAATACGCCGCGTCCGAATTCTTTTGGTGAACCGAGCCGACTCCAGGAGTGTCCACGAACGTCAATCCATTTTTCAGGAAAGGCGACGGGCAGTAAAGCGCCACTTTTGACACTCCCAGATGATTGTCACAGTTTTCCTGCTCGTTTATGTACGAGGACATCTCGTCGAATCCGATTTCCTTGATAATTCCGTTGTCAAAATGCACCGTAGCCGCCTTCTGGCCGTATTCGATGGTTGTTACCACAGCGGTTACCGGCACAATCCCCACCGGAAGAATCTTATCTTCTAAGATTGCGTTTACCAGCGTGCTTTTTCCCCGCTTGAACTGGCCGATTACGGAAACGGTGATTTCCCTATTTTCCAGTTTTTCGATAAGTTCATGGGTTCTGGCAAGTTCTCCGCTTGTGATTTCATATTTTGAAAACGCTTCCGCCGTATCCTTTAAAATTTCGAGGATCGGGCGTTTTTCTGCCTTCTCCTCCGAGCGTAATTGAATGCACTCAAGGTGACATTCCTCGGTTTCAAAGGGGCAATTCACGCATTTTTCGTTATCAGCAAATGCCATAAAATGTTTCTCCTAATCTTTTAGTATCAATAAGCCTATTTGTCGGCATAGAATATGCAGCCTGCGCAGGCAGGATCCGCAGCCCGTTTTTCCTCGCTGCACCAAAGTGGTTTCAGTATGAGATTCGGGCGGATTTTGTCGCCGGAAAGGGATTTGAGTGCCGCGATCTCGCAAAGAGTCCCCACAAATTCCACGTGCTGACCTGCTTTCACATCGCGCATGGACTTGCGGTAAAGTTTCGGCATATCTCTGTTGGCATATTCCTCGCTGTATTCGTAATATTCCGTAAATTCCGGCAGCTCCACCGGATTAAAAAGCGGGCAGAACAGCACGCAGGCATTGCACCTGTGGCAGCCGTCTTCGAGAATCCAGGCGATGGATTTTTTGCTCTCGTCATCTCTCTCTTTCATTTTTACGCATCTTTCCTTGCACGCAACCACACAGGCTGCGCAGCCGTTACAATTTTTCACTCTGTCTGTTAATTGCATTTTGCGCCTCCGATACATACTTTCGTAAATTTTATTAAAACATCGACATTACTAATATTCCCAAAAAATAAGGCGCGCCAAATCGGCACACCCTATATAATACTACAATATTCGCTTTGTTTCAAGCCTCGCTTACGATATTATAATACGCTTTCGAGGTTATTCTATAAACGATTACGTAGAGCAATGCAAAGGCGCAGAAGCTGACTGCCGTTGTAATCAGGAAAAGCTGCGAATTTGTCAGTTGAAACAGCAGCAAAATCTTCTTTATCATCGGAAATGCAAATACCATGTGCAGCGCCGCCACGAGGAGAGGCAGAGCGAATACCGTAAGCACCTGTGAGTTTATGCTCTTTCGGATTTCTGCCTTTGTCATGCCCACCTTTTGCATGATGGCAAATTTGTTTCGGTCTTCGTAGCCCTCGGAAATCTGCTTGTAGTAGATGATCAGCACCGCCGCGAAAATGAATACGATGCTCAGCATAATCGCAAGGAAAAATAGCCCGCCATAGCTTGCGTAGAATTCCGCGCTGCTCTGTGCATAGGTACTCATAGAATAAGAAAATTCTTCAATGCCGCGATCCATGAAAGCCTTGCCAAGGTCCGATGTAAATGCGTCTGCCAGTGCAATCTGCTCCTCATCCGAAAGCCCGCCGGTGTCAAAGTCATAGACTATACTCGCCGCAAACTTTGAATTTCCAAACTCGTCGGTTCCGCAGGCTTCGTCAAGCTTCTTCACCATCTGGCCAAAATCATTCGTTACAATCAAAACCACAGGCATATTTTCGCCGGTAGCAAGGGTTTTCGCACCGTCAAATTCCGCACTGCCCTTCACCGAAAAGCTTCCGATGTTCTCAATATTTATCGCATCCGATGCAAGTTTCCCCTGCAAAGCACTTGCCAGAACCTCTCCCTCGGAAAGGCTCGCACTGCCGCCTGTCATAGCGTTATAGTCCGAAAGGGGCATAAAAGAAAGCTTTGCAGTCTGAGCATCTCTTTCGCTGCCAGCCGCATTTGCAGGCGATATTTCAAAGTCTCCGTCGCCGTATGCCAGCGCATAGTTGCTTATAATCCTGTAATTTTCAACATTTTGCGGCGCTACGCCCTTTTCCCTTGCGAGTGAGTCCGTAATGTCGGTATAAAGCTCGAAATTTTCGTCAGAAAGCTTGGCGGCTTCGTTTATATAATAGCCTATATTGATTTCCCGCGGGTAGCTAACTTTTAGCGAGTTCGCCGTGCCGAAATACAGGCTCGTTGTGGATGAAAGCATCACAAGCACCATGGTCGCAAGAATGCAGATCGACGCAAGCCCCGCACCGTTTCGCTTCATTCTGTATGCCATGTTAGAGGTTGAGATGAAGTGACTGGCCTTGTAATAATATTTTTTATTATTCTGCAAAATTTTGCATAGCATCACAGCCCCTGCCACGAAAATCATATAAGTGGCGATTATTACCATAATCACCGCCCCGAAGAACCAAAACATCGCCGAAATCGGGTTGCTTACGGAAAGTGCAATATAATATGCTGCTGCAAGTAGGCAGAATCCGCCTATTCCGAAAGCCCAGTTTGCCTTTGGCGGCCTTTCGCCATAATTTTCTGACTGCATAAGCGCCATTGCCGTGCTGAAACGAACCTGCCTTACGGAGTTGAGCATAAGGAGCAGGAAAATCCCCGCAAACGCTGCAGTCGTAAGGAGCAGCGCCCTTGGGCTTACAAAAATATCATAGGAAATCCCAAGGTTAAGAACTTTTAGCAGCGCAAGCTCCGCAAGCTTTGAAAATGCAATTCCTAGGGCAAGTCCCGCAGTAAGCGAAATCACAAATGTAATGAAAACTTCCCACGCCAGTATGCGGCAAATATTTCTCTTGCTCATCCCGAGCATATTGTAAAGCCCAAATTCTCTCCTGCGCCGTCTCATCAAAAACGAATTAGTATAAAACAGGAAAATCACAGAAAATACGGTTATTACAATAGCTCCAAGTCCCATGGTAAGTTTCGTGGTTCTGATTCCGCTAGCGAGGCTATCCGCCGCCTCGGAATTCTGCAAATAAAGCACGATATATAGCATCATCACCATGCCGATGCAGGTTAAAATATACGGCAGATACATTTTCCGATTCTTTTTCATTCCGTCGCAGGCAAGGCTATAATAAAATCCCCTCTTCATTATCTCTCACCGCCCGTTGCTAAAATTGTCAAGGTCTGCGAAATTTTCTGGTACAGCGCCTGCTTGCTGTCCTCCCCCTTATAAATCTGATGGAAAACCTCGCCGTCCTTGATGAACAAAACCCTCGAAGCAAAGCTTGCCGCCTTTACCGAGTGGGTTACCATGAGTATCGTCTGTCCGCCCCTGTTGATTTCCTTTAGCAGCTCAAGAAGCTCGTCAGAAGCCTTGGAGTCAAGGGCTCCCGTAGGTTCGTCCGCCAGAATGATTTTCGGATCTGTGATAAGCGCTCTTGCTACCGCCGCCCGCTGCTTTTGTCCCCCTGATACCTCGTAAGGATATTTTCTCAGCAGCTCTGTAAGTCCCAATCTCTTTGCAATGGGCGCAAGCTTATCCCGCATTTCCTCGTAGCGTTTCCCCTGAAGCACCAGCGGCAGATAGATATTGTCTTCGATAGAAAATGTGTCCAAAAGATTGAAATCCTGAAACACAAATCCGAGATTGTCCCGGCGAAATTCCGCAACCTGGGATTCCCCAATGGCGGAAATGTCCTTTCCCTCCAAGATAACCCGTCCGCTCGTCGCCTTGTCAAGCGCCGCCAGAATGTTGAGCAATGTGGTTTTCCCCGAACCGGATTCTCCCATGATTGCCACAAACTCGCCTTTTTCTACGGTAAAGTTCACATTCTTTAGCGCCTCCACCTTGTTTCCCCCAAATCGCGATTGATAGATCTTTTTCAGCCCGCTAACCTCTAGCATGTTCATTGTCATTCCCCCTTATATCTCTTTTGCATATCTATTATACAAAAATGGGAAAAGGCAATCCATCTCCGCGGCTTACATTTTCCCTATCATTTCTTACAAAATTGTCACTATTGCGTTGTGAATCTTTCTTGCTTCTTTTCCGCTTCTTTTCTCAGACAGCTTTTTTAGAAAAAAACTTGCATTCTTTTTAAAACTGTGCTAACATTGAATCAAGAGGTAGGGTCTTGCGGCTTTACCAAATGTGGGTTAGGCTAATTCTTAGCCTTGCCGCTCTTGGTTTCAGCAGGAGCGGCTTTTTTTATGCTCGAAATCGTGATTCGCAAATACTTGAACGTAATCGTAATCTTCATTCTCACCGCCTCCTTTCATCAAATCCAAATACGAATCCTCAGAAATTTGGCTCAGCCGCTCGACCCTATTCTCTTGACTGCCTCAATTTTAACATATAAAGTCCCTTTGAACAAGCGTTCTTTAAAGATATTTCAAATTATTTTTGCATTATCATTATTCCGGTGTGCCCGTTTTTCGCATCTTTTCACAGCCTGCAGCTCGGCTTTTTAGAAAAAAACTTGCATTCTTTTTAAAACTGTGCTAGCATTGAATCAAGAGGTAGGGTCTTGCGGCTTTACCAAATGTGGGTTAGGCTAATTCTTAGCCTTGCCGCTCTTGGTTTCAGCAGGAGCGGCTTTTTTTATGCTCGAAATCGTGATTCGCAAATACTTGAACGTAATCGTAATTTTATTCCGGCGTGATTTTGTACTGGCTGAAGTCAAGCCGCATTTTTGTGCCTTTTGCCACCTGTGACTCCGCGCTGATTCCAATCTCTAGGTTGTCGCAGATACGCTTGCACAGATATAGCCCTATTCCGCTTGCTCCGGTATCCGTCCTGCCATTGTAGCCAGTGTATCCTTTCTCGAAAATTCTCGGAAGATCCTCTGTGGCAATTCCGATGCCACTGTCCTCGATAACGAGAGTCTTCGGCTGCTCAAAATATATCTTGATTCCGCCCTCCCTTGTGTATTTCAGAGCATTTGAAATGAGCTGTTCCAGCACGAAGCCCAGCCACTTGGAATCGCTGATAACGGTAATTTCCGCCGGCTCATAGGAAAGCGTGAGCCTTCGTCCGATAAATTCCGAGGCAAATTTTTTCGCGGATTTTTTTATCAGCTCATCCATATCGCATTCGGCAAAGACATAGTCCGTGGATTCCGAGTCCAGCCTGAGATAGGCAAGCGCCATGTTCACATACTGCTCGATCCGAAAAAGCTCCGCCGAAAGCTTCCGCGCCAGATCGCTGTCCTCGCCTCTAAGGGAAAGCTTCATAGAGGAAATCGGCGTCTTTATTTGATGCGCCCAAACCGTGTAATAGTCTAACATATTCTCGTATTTTTGCTCGGATTCATAGGCAAAATCCCTGTGTTCCCTGCCCAAAAGGCGAATCGCCTGTTGGTATTCCTTCGCTTCCTCGCTCTTTGCCTCCGGCATGGAATCGATCACCGAAAAGCTGATTGATTCCAAATTCCCGCGTTTTTCGTACTTTCCGCGGGCGTAAATATAATCCGCCGCCAAAATAATGGCTCCCACAAAGGCGCACAGTCCCAGCGGATATCCGAGGGCTCTTGCAGGCATCCCCATGAGCAGGGTCGTCACCGCAAAGAGCAAAATCAGCGCCGCGGTAGCCGCGATATATTTAATCCTTTCCTTTATAAATATCCGAAAAAAATTCTTCATTCGACTATGTATCCCACTCCATGCTTTGTTTTGATAAAATCCGTAAGCCCCGCCTGTTCCAGCTTCTTCCGAAGCCGATTCACATTCACCGTCAAGGTGTTTTCATCCACAAAGACATCTGTCTCCCAAAGCCTTTCCATGAGCTTTTCGCGGCTCACCACCTTGCTCTTATTTTCCATCAGCGAAAGCAAAATTCGGTACTCATTCTTCGTAAGGTCGATTTTTTCATCATTATATGTGAGAGTGTTGTCACCGGTATTCAGGATCGCACCGCCTCGCTCGATCACAGGGCTTCCTTGGGAAAAATTATATGCCCGCCTGAGCAGCGCCTGAATTTTCGCCATAAGCACTGTCTCCTCAAAGGGTTTCGGGATAAAATCATCCGCTCCCATGTTCATCGCCATGACGATGTTCATATTGTCCGCCGCACTGGAAATGAAGATAATCGGCACCTGTGAAATCTTGCGAATTTCGCTGCACCAATAGTATCCGTTAAAAAACGGCAGCGTGATGTCCAGCATCACAAGATGAGGCTGAAACTGTGCAAATTCACTGAGGACGTTCATAAAATCCTCGCAAATTTTTGCTTCCATCCCCCACATATTTGCCCTGGTTTTAAGCGCCCCGGCGATTCCCGGATCGTCCTCCACGATAAATAGTCTATACATATTTCCCCCTGCACTTTCCGTTTCCTTTTTCCGTTTTCCCCGTCGCAAGGCACGTAGCTATCCGACCTTTTTCACATCTAAGTATACCACAGTTTCCTTGTCAAATTCTTAACTTTTATTGATATTAGCTAATTTTTTTGTTAGACTGTTAACGGGGTTTTACACGGATTTAATTTGGATTTAACATATATTTTACGATATATCGGGGAAGCTTGAAAAATCGGGAAGGCAAAACAAATGAATATATTTGACTTTATTTCTTTATTCGGCGGACTTGCGCTGTTTCTTTATGGTATGCGGCTCATGGGAGATGGGCTTCAGCAAGGCTCCTCCGGCACCCTCAAAAAATTCATGGAGAAAGTGGCAAATAATCCTCTGACAGGATTTTTGCTGGGGCTTTTGGTTACCGCGGTTATCCAAAGTTCCACCGCAACGATTGTGCTTACTTCGGGACTTGTAGGGGCGGGAATTCTCTCTCTCCGTCAGTCCATCGGTATAATTCTCGGTGCAAATGTTGGAACCACGGTTACCGGGCAGATCATCAGACTTCTGGATATAGACGGCGAGGCTTCTTCGTGGCTTAATATTTTCAAGCCCTCCACGTTAGCGCCGGTTTCTGCGATAATCGGCATTCTCATCATCATGACTCTAAGCTCCACCAAGTCGGACATCATCGGCAAGGTGGCAATGGGATTTGGCATACTCTTTACCGGACTTCTCAACATGACTGCGGCGGTGGCTCCTCTCTCAGAATCAGAAACCTTCGCAAGGCTCTTTATCCAGATGGCGGACACGCCCGTTCTTGGCTTTCTCGTAGGAACGGGGGCTGCTTTTCTTATTCAAAGTTCTTCGGCTACAATCGGCATTTTGCAGGCGCTTTCGGTGACCGGAGCCCTGACTTTCAGCTCGGTTTATGCTATAATCATAGGCGTAAATATGGGGGACTGCATTACCACGGCGATCGTCTGCTCCATCGGCTCAAAGGCTGACGCAAAACGTACCGGAATGATTCATATTCTGTTTAATATTGCGGCATCCGTGCTGGTTATCGCCTCGATTATGATTTTGCGCGGGGCCGGGGTTCTTGATGGAATCTGGAATGCAAGAATCACCTCCGGTGGCATCGCAAACGCCCATACGCTGTTCAGGCTTTTCGCGGCAATCGTTCTGCTTCCTGTGTCGCTTCAGTTTGAAAAGCTGGCAAGACTCATCATCAAGGACGACAAATTTGCAAATGATATTGACGAGGAAATTCAGCAGCTTGACGAAAAGCTTTTCGCATCCCCAGCGCTGGCTCTTTCCAGCATCAGCGGCGTTATCTCAAAGATGGCGACCCTTGCGGTTTACGGCGTAAAATCCTCAATGAGAACAATAAGACACTATGATAAAGAAGCAATCGACGAAATAAATCAAAATGAAGATTATATAGATTTGCTTGCGGACAAGGTTGACAATTATATGATACGCTTTTCGCCTCATGTTCCGAAAGGCGCAGACAGCAATCTTCTCAATTATTATATTCAGTGCTTCTCCGAGTTTGAACGCATCGGCGATTATGCAACGAATATAAGCGAAGCCGCTACGGAAATTTCGGAAAAAAATATTGAGTTTTCGGCGGTGGCACACCACGAGCTTGCGGTTTTGGGTGAAGCCTGCGCGCTAGTTCTTGATTATTCCTACAAGGCTTTTACAAAGTTAGACGCGACGGCTGCGAAGAAAATCGAGCCTATTGAAGAAGTAATCGACGACCTTGTTTCCCAGCTTCGTTCCAACCATATTGAGCGGTTCAAGAATGGCGATTGCTCGGTTCACGGCGGCATCACATTCCTTGACATTCTGGTTAATATCGAACGTATCTCCGACCAATGCTCAAACATCGGAATATGCACCCTTGCCTTGACGGAGCCACAGACGGTGCAAAACCAGCACGATTACACCAAATATCTGCACAGCGGTCAGGATGAGAATTTCAACCTGCTTTATCGCAAATACCACGATAAATACTTTAGTCTGCTGAATATGACCTATTGAGAACATAGCGGAGATTGAGATCGATAAAAATTGATAATAAAAGAGAAAGATAAAGGGGCTATCGAGACAGCCTCTTTTTTGCAATACAAAAGCCGAAGCGCAAGCCTCGGCTGAGTTTTTGTGGTTGCGGGGGAAGGACTTGAACCTTCGGCCTCCGGGTTATGAGCCCGACGAGCTACCAACTGCTCTACCCCGCGTCGTCATTATATTATATGTTATTTTCTCAAGATTATTCTCGGCGGTATCCGCCCAAAATAAGATTGGTGCCGGAAACCGGGGTCGAACCGGTACGATCGGTAAGGATCGCAGGATTTTAAGTCCTGTGCGTCTGCCAATTCCGCCATTCCGGCGCAAATAATTTGAGGTTCGCCCTCTCGGGTTCTCGCCCTCTTTGGGCTTCCTAAAAAAATGGCTCCGAGGGAGGGGCTCGAACCCTCGACCTTGCGGTTAACAGCCGCCTGCTCCACCATTGAGCTACCTCGGAACGCTTCTGTGTCGGTAGACACATCATCGCCGACAACAATAGTAATTATACCCTATTGTATCTGCGTTGTCAAGCCTTTTTACAATTATTTTATGCCGATTGCCTAAAAATTTTCTATTTGAATTTTCTGTTAAAAACTTTCCACGATTTCCCTGATGGTTTCAATTGCCTCCGAAATCAGTGAAGAGGTGGATTTGCCGCCCACACCGACGATTATATTATTGCACTTGTTTACTGGAAGCAAAACTTTTTTTGCGGAGCTGCTGCCGATTGCCACCGCCATTTTCGGCGTGATTTCCCCCAGCAATGAGTCTGCGATTACAATTCCGATAGGCCCTACGATGATGTCGGCGTCGCGCACCGCAACAATCACGGAGTTCTCCCCCGTGGCGCCGTTATCTGCCCCTGCTTTGAGCATACTTGCGGTTGCCGATGTGTTGGTTCCCACGGCAGTGATTTCCGCGTCCGGAATCATCTTTCTGACAGCTTCCACCATCTGCTTTCCAACCATTCCGCCCTGACCGTCCACAATCAAAACGTTTAGTTTAACTTCATTCCCGGTTGCTTTTCTTCTTTCCATAGTATTCTGTCCTTTTCAATATTATCCTTGACGATTCCGATTTTCTTTCTGTATTTTTCGGCTTTTTCGGCATCCCCTGCCTTTTCGTAAAGTTTTACGAGTTCCTCCATGCTTTCAATGTTGCTTGGCGCGTATTTTAAAACTTCTGTAAAGCAGGCAATCGCCTCCTCTGTTTCTTCCAGCTCCCCGTATGCGGTTCCCAAATAGAACCAAAGAGGCCACCAAGAGGCAAACTCACCCTCTTTATATTTGGAAAGAACCTCGATTCCCTCTTGATACCTGCCTGAAATCACCAGATTGTAGCCCTTTTCAATTTCAACTGGCTTTTCGAGAGTTTGCAGTCTTTCGGCAATTTCCTCCCGAACTTCTCTCAGGTTCTCCGCATATTCGGAATTTTCCGCAGCCGAATTTTCCGAGGAAGAATCCGCCGGAGCTTTCGCAACATCCGTGAGCTTCATATACTCCTCCCATGTGAGCTTTGCCTTTATGTAAAGCCCCATATTAAGGTAAGCGTAGCCTAAGAAATAGTATGCGTCCGCAAGTTTCGGATTTTTGAGAGTTGCAACCTCAAATGCCTCCAATGCCTCGGCTTTGAACCGTCCAACAAACTCCTCCGCTTCCTCCGAGGACTCAAATTTTTCCGCGGCAAGCCCGTAGGCGTCCCTGCACGCCCGCCCATAACAATAGTACGCATCCCCATTATCCGGCTCTATCTGCATCGCGGCGCGAAACATAATGCAGGCATAATCATAGGATTTTTTCGCCGCCGCTTCCACTCCCTCTGCGATAAGGGCGTTTGCAAACCGAACTTCAAAAGTCCGCTTTATATACGCGATATAATTTTCCTTGTACTTAAATTCCGGATCGCAGCCGATGACAAATGCCATGCACTTGGCAATGGCAAGCGTAGTAATTTTCCCTAGCTCGTCCTTTCTCAGCGGAATGGGGATGCCTTTCAAAATATCCTCGATACCCACCCGTTCCAGGTACGCATCCGAAAGCTCGTCGAAAAGGATCTCCTTAAGACGCGGCCGCAAATATTGTCCAATCCTATCTTTTTCTTCCAAATTCATCATTTTATCTCCCAACCTTTGTTCAAAAATCTCTTTAAATTCTCCGGATTCATGTTTTGCTCCGCGTCCCGCACAAGCCGCATATGAGCCCTTTCTCCGAGCCTTGCCGCTCCGGTTTTTTCAGCGGCGTAGTCCGCAAAAGCGTTCAAGATCCTGTATTGATCGTCCTTTTTTCTGTCTCTGTTCTGAAAACCCGACTCATAATAATAGTCCGCCAGCATTTCATAAAATCCGAAAGCGCCCATACCAAGCTCCTCTATCAGATAGGCGACGGTATTTGAAAATCCGCCTCGATTGTAGAAAATGTCCAGCATATTTTCTATCATCTTGAGCCTTGCAAGTTCCGCCGCACTGATCCAATCCGTTGAAATAACCTCGTAAGGAGCATGGTCGCGCCTGATGATTCCGTACTTTGTCGCCTGAGCTTCGATAGGTGTGCCCTTAAGCACTTTCAAGAACCCCAGCTGCATGGCGTCAGCTCCAAGACCATAAACCTTGTCAAAGGAGCGTTTGAATATCTCATAGCTTTCGTATGGAAGCCCTGCTATCAGATCCACGTGGATATGGATATTGCCCGGCGCCACCAGCTTTTCCGTGTTGAACAGCAGCGGATACACGTTTTCTTTTCGCCCCACCGCCGCAAGGGTGGCAGGATTTGTGGACTGAATGCCGATTTCCATCTGAAAAAGCCCCTTTCGCGCCATGGAAAGGAGGCGAAAAGTCCTCTCGTCAAGCAGATCCGCGCATATTTCAAAGTGAAAATTTGTAACCCCGTTGTCGTTGTCAATCAGATACTTGAAAATCTCGTAGGCCCTGTCCCTGTCGTAGTTAAAGGTTCTGTCGATGAACTTTACCTGCATTACCCGCTTATAAAGAAAATATCCCAGATCCGCCTTTACCCGGTCAAGGGACAGCGCCCGCACCCTCTTTTCCGTAGAGGAAAGGCAGTAGGTGCAGCCAAAGGGACAGCCTCTTGCGGACTCATAGTACACCACCCTGTCGCTTTCACAGTCTAGCATCGAATAAGGGAATGGCACCAGATTAAAGTCCAAAGGCTCTATTTCTGCGTTTACAAAGATTTTTCCCTGCTGCCTGTAAATCAGCTCCGGAACGGTGTCAAAGGGCTGCTGCGGGTCCCTTATGGCCTCCATAAAGCGATAAAAGGCGTACTCCCCCTCGCCGCAGATGATAAAATCCGCCCATGGGTTTTCCTGCATAAAAGTAGCTCCCTCAAAGCTTACCTCCGGGCCCCCAAGAACGATCAGTGTATCTGGACAGGCTTTCTTCAGGTCTGCCGCCAAAGTCTTGATCTGCTCCACATTCCAGATGTAGCAAGAAAAGCAAACCATATCATAGTTTGCTCTTACAAGTTCTGTATAAATGTAGTTCGGGTCGTTGTTAATCGTAAATTCCCTTACGTCAAGGTCGCTGTACTCCCCCGCCGTGACGGTGTACAGATACTTTATGGCAAGATTGGAATGTACGTATTTTGAATTTAATGTGGTTAATAATACTCTCATAGCATCCTGAATCTTTCGTCCTTCAAAAGCCCTCTGTCCGCCATACATCTCTTGAGGGAAGCGATCATGGCTTCGTTATCCATAGGAAGATTACCCCTCAGTGACACATAGTTTGAGGCGTGGTTACTCCTGAAAATACAAGGTTTCGACGGTTTTGCATATTTAAGCATCAGGCAGGTTTCCGCCAGCACCTCCTCCGGGGTCAGCAGCTTGAACTTTCCCTGTCTGTAATCGTCAAGAAGCGGCGCAGGAGGCTCTAGCATAAGAGTGAGCAGGCTGACATAGGACGCATTCATTTCGCTTATCATAGTGCCGGTCTGAATGGCGTGTTCCTCCCAAAGCTCAGGCCCCGCAAGACCGCTGATAAAGGTCACCGATGCCTTTATCCCGGCATTTTCCAGCTTATTTACACTTTCTATGAGTTCCTCTCTGGTTTCGCCTTTTTGAACCATATCAAGCACCTTTTGGCTTCCGGATTCCGCGCCCATATATACCATTTCAAGGCCGTGGCTGCGAAGCTCTCTAAGCTCCTCATCGCTTTTTCTCAGAACGTCCGAAGCCCGTCCGTAGGTGGTTACCCTCTCGCACTCCGGAAAATTATTCTCGATGTATTCAAGAATCGTAAGCAATTTATGATTCGCAAGGCAAAGAGCGTCGCCGTCGCAGAGGAAAATCCTCTCAACCCTGCGATACTGCTTCCTTGCCCAGGCAAGATCCTCCAATACTTCTTCCAGTTTTCTCACCTTAAACTGCTTTGCCTTGAACATATTGCAAAATGTACATTTATTGTGTGAGCAGCCAATCGTTACCTGCACTAGCAGGCTATATGCCTCACTGGGCGGTCTGTAAATATCTCCAACGTACCTCATCAGTTCTCCTCTTTTTATTAAGCCTGCATTTAAAGCTACATTCTTTCCGGCGCCTGCATTCCAAGGAGCGCAAGTCCGTTTTTGATGGTGGTCTTGGCGGCGATTACCAGCGCCAGTTTTGCCAGTCTTTCCTCTTCGTTATCGCAAAGTATATGCTCGTCGTGATAGAAGCGGTTAAAGCTCTGGGCAAGGTCTACGATATGCCTTGTTACGATGGACGGTTCATATTTTTCTCCTGCCTCAACCACAACCTGCGGGAACTGGTAAATCAGCTTCGCAAGCTCGTATGCGCTTGGACTTGTAATGTACCTCGCACCAACCTTTCCCGAAGCCGCCTTTGCCGTAAGTTCTTCCCCTGCGTTTCTGAGGATGCTTGCGGCTCTTGCGTAGGTATACTGCACATAAGGGCCTGTTTCGCCGTTAAAGTCGAGGACTTTCTTCCATGAGAAAACATAGTCCTTAATTCTGTTGTTTGAAAGCTCGTTGAATACCACAGCGCCGATTCCCACCTGCTTTGCGGTTTCCTCCACATTGTCCGTGGCAACGCCCTTTTCCTTTATGATGTCACGAGTCTCGTCGATTGCCCTGTTAAGCACGTCCTCCAAGAAAACAACTCTGCCCTCGCGGGTTGACATGGTTCCGTCTTCCAGACTTACCAGTCCGAAAGGCACGTGAATGATGTCCTTTGCCCATTCAAACCCCATGAGTTCAAGGATTTTTTTCAGCTGCTGGAAGTGCAGGTTCTGCTGTGAAGCCACAACGTAGATGTTCTTATAAAAATCGTAGGTGTCCTTTCTGTATTTTGCACAGGCAAGGTCACGGGTTATATAAAGGGTGGAGCCGTCGGATTTCAGGATCGGAGCCGGAGTAAGACCATATGGCTCAAGATCCACGATCATAGCACCTTTGGATTCCACCAGAAGATTCTTTTCCTTAAGGTCTTCCACGATGGCAGGCATCTTATCCGAATAGAAAGACTCTCCCGCATAGGAATCGTAACTGATTCCCAGCATATCGTATACCCTTGTAAATTCTTTCAGGGATTCGTCTCTAAACCACTGCCAAAGCGCCACTTCTTCCTTTTCGCCGTGTTCAAGCCTTGCAAATGTGGCTCTTGCCTCGTCGTCAAGTTCCGGATGGTTCTCCGCTTCAACGTGGAATTTTGTATAGTAGCTGAGGAGCGTCTTGATAGGCTCGTCGATTACGTCCTGCTTGTTGCCCCAATGTCTGTAAGCCACGATCATCTTTCCGAACTGGGTGCCATAGTCTCCAAGATGGTTGATACGAGTCACATTGTAGCCCATGGCGTCGTAAATCTTGTAAAGGGAGTTTCCGATCACCGTGCTTCTTATGTGTCCGATGTGAAAAGGCTTTGCAATATTAGGTGAGGAATACTCCACGATTACCGGCTTTCCCTCTCCAACGTTTGTCTTTCCGTAGTCCTCGCCTTTTTCCAGAACGTCGCAAACCACGTCCTTTACCAGTTCATCCTTTGAAATGAACATATTTACATAGGCGTTTACCTGCTCAACCTTTTCAAACATTCCGTTTTCGGCAATCTGCTCTGCTATACCCTTTGCGATAAGGGGCGGCGCCTTGCGGAGGGTTTTGGCAAGTTTAAAGCAAGGGAAAGCGTAGTCTCCCATCTTTGAATCCTGCGGGATTTCAATCATTTCGCGAATTTCTTCAGGCTGCAAATCGCTCACCTTTTCTGCGATTAACTTAGCAATTTCACCCTTAAAATCTACCATTTTATTTTCTCCTTTTCCGTTATTACTTCTATTCCTTGCGCCTTTAGCATGGTAGCGAAAACGCCGTTTCCCTCCACCAGCCTGCCGCTGAATGTTCCGTCATATATTTTCCCTGAACCGCAGGAGGGGCTGTTTGCCTTGAGAATTGCCCCCTCTATTGGCTCGTTTTTAAGCGCCGCCACCTGCATACAGGTTTTGAACGATATCTCCGCGCCCTTTAGGAAAGCCTCGGTTACATCTTCCCCCTCTTTGTCAATGATTCGGCTTCCCACCTTTTCGGCAGGAGGTCTTGGGGATTTCAGCTTTCCTGCGCTTTCGGGGCAGACCACGATGTATTCGTGGGTCTTGCAAAACTCGATGACCTCGTCGCAGCGATTGTTTCCGCCGTTGTATTTACAGTTATGCCCCAAAAGGCATCCGCTTATAATATACATTCCTACTCCTTAAGTTTAACGATTGTGACGCCGTCGCCTCCCTCATTGTAGGCGCCTTTTCGGTATGAAGCCACCAATTTGTGGGATTTGAAACTTCTTCTAAGCCCCTCTTTCAGCACTCCCGTACCGTTTCCGTGTATTACGGTGACTTCTTTCAGCCCTGCCATGTAGGCGTCGTCGATATATTTATCCACGTTCATCAGGGCGTCCTCCAAATTCTGCCCCTGAACGTTTACGGACATGGATATGTTTTGCGCTTTCATGCGATACATATTTGCATATCCGCGGCTTTTTGTCTTTTTCTTTTTTGTTCCGTCGTTTATCAGGGCGAGGTCTGCGATATTTACATTTATCTTCATGATCCCGACCTTAACGGTCAAATCCCCCTTGTCGTCAGGCAGGGTGAGGACTTCGCCGTTCTGGTCGAGGGTAAGCAGCTTCACCCGATCTCCGATTTCAAGTTCCTCAGGCCGCACAGGACTTGCGTTGGTCTGTCTTGCAATGCCGTCTGCGTAGCGGTTCTCGCTTTCTCTGATCCTGCGCTTGCTTTTTTCCAATCTATCGGTACGCTCGCCGAGGCTCTGAACCTTTGAAAGCTCTTTAAGCTCTTTCTGGACTTCCGTAGCCGTCTGCTTCGCTTCTTTTATTATGGCTCTGGCTTCTTCCTTTGCGTCTTTTATGACCTTGCTTTCCCGCTGCTCAAGGGACGACTGTTTTTCGTCCAGCTCGCGTTTTTGCTTTTCTATCTCTGCCAGCAGCCTTTCCGCCTCGTCCCGCTCCTGCCGGGCTTTTTTCTTGTCCTCCTCGATAGCGGAAAGCACGTCCTCAAATTCAAGGTCGCCTCTTTCGATGAGCTGATTCGCCCTGCGGATAATTTTTCCGGAAAGCCCCAGCTTCTTTGAGATTTCAAAGGCGTTTGATTTTCCCGGAACTCCTATTGAAAGCCGGTAGGTCGGGCTTAGAGTCTCCACGTCAAATTCCATGGAGGCGTTTTCCACTCCGTCTGTTGCAATGGCGTATTTTTTCAGCTCGTTGTAGTGGGTGGTGGCAATGGTATGGGTCCCTTGGGCGGCAAGCCTTTCCAAAATAGCTATGGCAAGGGCTGCTCCCTCGGTGGGGTCTGTCCCCGCTCCCAGTTCGTCGAGAAGCACAAGGCTCCCCCTGCCTGCCTTTCCCACCAGATACACCGTGTTCTTCATATGGGAAGAAAAGGTGCTCAGACTCTGCTCTATGCTCTGCTCATCTCCGATATCCGCGAAGATACTGTCATAGATCGGCATACTGCTTGTTGACGCCGCCGGAATATGCAGTCCGCTTTGAGTCATCATCGCCAGAAGCCCCACCGTTTTTAAGGTAACGGTCTTTCCTCCTGTGTTGGGGCCTGTAATCACCAGCGTGTCGTATTCTTTTCCTATGGAAACATCTATGGGAACCACCTTTTTCGGGTCTATCAAAGGGTGTCGTGCCCGCCTGAGATTCAAAAATCCCTCGTCGTTTATCTGCGGCTCCTCTCCGTGCATCTTCACCGAAAGCTTGCCCTTGGCAAAAATGACGTCCAGTTCTATCAATATTTTTTGGTTGTTTATAAGTTCGTGAAAATGCTCCGCCACCGCCGAAGAAAGTTCTCCCAAAATTCTTTCGATTTCCGCCTTTTCGGCAAGCTCCAGCTCTCTCAGCTCGTTGTTGAGGTTTACCACCGCCTGAGGTTCCACAAAAAGTGTGGCTCCGCTTGAGGACTGGTCGTGAATGATTCCCGGAACCTTCGCCTTATGCTCCGCCTTTACGGGCACCACATAGCGCCCGTCCCGCACGGTTACTATGGCGTCTTGCAGCAGCGACTTGTTATCCGAGGAATTGAGTATTTGGTTCAGCTTGCTTCTGATTGCCTCGTTCTGGCGAGCTATGCTTCTTCTGATGCTCTTAAGCTCCTGAGAAGCGCTGTCTGCCATCTCATCCTCGGACAAAATACATCTGTCGATTCTGTCCGCAAGGGCGGGAAAGGTGACCAAAAGCTCAGACATTCCTCTGATTGTGGGTATGTCTTCAAGGTCGCTTTTCAGAAAAGTCACCACATTTCCCGTAACTTTCATATTATACAGCACCTGCAAAAGCTGCCTCATGGTCAGGGTTCCGCCTTTTCTTGCAAAGTGCAGGGAGCCTGTTATGTCATATATCTCTCCCAGAGGCAGCGCGCCCTTTTTCACTATGACGGACACCGCCTCGCTGGTTTCTTTCAGCCCATCCCTGATCGTGTGGATTTCCCTTTCCGGCAAAAGAGCCCCAAGGCGTTCCTTTGCCATCGGCGACGAAGCCTGCGCTTTGAGCATTTCGATTATTTTGTTGTACTCCAAAACTTTCAGCGCTTTTTTGTTCATGTATTCCTCTGCAATTTTTCCAGTTCGTTCTTGAGCCGGACATTTTCCATCTGTAGGTCGAAGTAGGAATTTTCAAATTCGTTGCACTTTTCTTCCAGCTTGCGATATTTTTCATCGCTCTGTTTGCGGTCTTCGGCAGACTTTGCGGCTTCTTCCTTGTACTGCATAAAGCTCTTCTTCGCCTCATCCCACATCTTCATATAATGCTCGGAATCTTTCTCCATCTGTTGAGCCTTTTCCTCCAAAGCGGAAATCTCCGACTTTGCGTCAAAATATTCATCGGCAATGTTGACGGCGGCAAGAACCGCAAGAGAGCCCGGGGCTCCTCCGGTAAAATACTTTGAAATTTCCCGCATCTTTTCGTCAACATAGGCTGCTATTTCTTTGATGGTTTTTTCGTCTCTTTCTCCGGATATCGTATAATCCTGTCCGTAAATTCTGACTCCGACTCTCCTGTCTTCCATCCTGCTCCCTCCGAATTACATTTCTCTGAGATTGATGTTAAGTTCCTTTTTAAGGGCGTCAAGCACCTTTGCGTGAGCAATCTGCACGTCTTCGTCCTTTAGGGTCTTGTCTGCGTGTCTGTATGTCAGGGTAAATGCCACGCTCTTCTTGCCTACCCCTACCTGGGCTCCTCTGTAAATGTCAAAAAGCTTGATTCCCGTAAGGATCTCGGCTCCCGCGCCCCAGATTACCTTTTCGATTTCTCCCACTTCCATGGATTCGTCAACAACCAGCGCGATATCTCTCGTAATTGCCGGATATTTCGGAAGCGGCTTGTACTGTTTTATCGTATCGGAAAGTTCTACCAGCGTCCCGAAGAAAAGTTCCGCGCAGTAGGCTCTCACGCCGATGCCGTATTTTTCCGTTACGTCCGGATGAACTTCCCCCATGATTCCAAGTTCTACTTCTTCCTCCGCAGGGCCGTTTTCCAGCTCTGCCATGTGGCGGGCGATGATTCTTGCGCATCTTCCCGGATGGTATACGCCGTATTCGCTTTCGGAAACAAATTCAAGGTCTTTGATTCCCAGCTTGCAAAGGAGTTCTTCGATAATTCCCTTGAGAGTAAAGAAATCCTCGTCTTTGCCGTAAAGTCCGATGGACATATTGTCGCTTTCAAAAGGAAGTCCTACCTGGTTTGCCATGAAGGTATTTCCTATCTCAAAGGCTCTCATGGCTTCAAGATTTCTGGAGTAGTTTCTTCCCATTACCTCCAGCATTTCCGGAGTGAGAACCGTTCTCATTACCGAGGTGTCCTCACCCAGCGGGTTGAGAATCTTTACGAAAGCTCGCTCCCATGAATCCTCGTCGATTCTTATATTGTCAACGCCTTTCGGGCTTACGAAAGAGTATGTCTGAATCTCGTTCGCTCCCATAGCGCACATTACGTTTCTTGCGATGTCCTTGATATCTCTGTCATAGGACTGTCCCGCCTCGTTGTTTCCCTTAGGAATGGTAACCGGAAGATTGTTATAGCCGTAAAGTCTTGCAACTTCCTCGACTATGTCCTCCTCGATTTCTATATCCTGTCTTACGGTCGGAGCGGTTACATACATATCGTCCCCCTCGCCCTCTACTTTCATTTCAAGGCTTTCGAGGTAGCCTACCATCTGCTCTCTGGAAAGCTCGATTCCCAGAACGTGGTTGATTCTCGATACTCTCGCGTGAACGGTCTTCGCCTCAGCCTTTTCCGGATAAATATCCACGCTGCCTGCTACAACGGTTCCTGCTCCGATCAGCTCAATCAGCTTGCAAACTCTGTCGGCAGCCGCCTCGCAGAGGTTCGGGTCGATTCCCTTTTCGTATCTGCCGGAAGCCTCAGTTCTCAGTGTAAGCCTCTTTGATGTGGTTCTTACGCTGTTTGCATCGAAGTTTGCGGATTCGATTACGATGGTCTTTGTGTCCGCAGTAATTTCGGAGTTAAGCCCTCCCATGACGCCTGCCACCGCTGCCGGCTTCTTGGCGTCGTTTATCATCAGCATTCTGTCGTCTAAGGTTCTTTCCTTGCCGTCCAGGGTTACAAATTTATCGCCATCCTTTGCCGTATCAACGATGATCTTGTGTCCCTCAAGGCTTTCTATGTCAAAGGCGTGCATAGGCTGACCGTATTCCAGCATTACAAAGTTCGTAATGTCAACGATATTGTTAATAGGTCTCATGCCCGCGTGAATAAGTCTTCTCTGTAACCACCACGGGGAATCTTCGATTTTTATGTCCTTTGCGATTCTTGCAACATATCTTCTGCAAAGTGGCGATTTAACCTCAACGCTTACGTAATCCGCGGCATTTCCCTCTTCATGCTCGCATTCCGTTTCCGGATATCTGAGCTTGGTTCCGAAAGTTGCCGCAGCCTCTCTTGCCATGCCTATCATGGAAAGGCAGTCGGGTCTGTTCGGGGTGATTTCAAAGTCGATAATCGCGTCCTTAAGCTCCATCGTTTCCGCAAAATCCGTTCCCACTGGATATTCCTTGCCGAGGATCCAAATACCCTCTCTCTGATTTACCGGTACCACCTTGTCCTCGAATCCAAGTTCTTCGAAAGAACAGAGCATACCGTTTGAAACAACTCCTCTGAGTTTACCCTTGGTGATCTTTGTGCCGCCCTCCTGCTTCGGTTGCCCGTGAATCGGGCCGGGAATCACGCTGCCGTGAAGCGCCACAGGAACATAGGCTCCCTCAAAAACGTTAGGCGCTCCCGTTACGATCTGAACAGGTTCTTCTTCTCCCACGTCGATCTGGCAAACCACAAGCTTGTCCGCATCCGGGTGCTTTTCTATCTTAAGGATTTTGCCAACTACGACTTTTTGCATATCTTCCCCTTTGATTTCAAGGGTTTCAAGGTTTGAGCCTGACATAATCATGCCGTCGCAAAATTCTTCGGGACTCACGTTAACTTCTGTATAATCTTTTAACCATTCCAGTGATACTATCATTTTTTCCTCCTAATCTATCCAAACCGAAATTTCGCTACTTGAACTGTTCGATAAATCTCATGTCGTTTTCGTAGAGAAGTCTGATGTCGTCGATGCCGTATTTGAGCATGGCGATTCTCTCAACTCCCATGCCGAATGCAAAGCCGGTGTATTTTTCCGTGTCCACGCCTCCGACTTTAAGCACGTTAGGATGAACCATTCCGCAGCCTAAGATTTCGATCCAGCCGCTTCCCTTGCACACTCTGCAACCCTTGCCGCCGCATTTGAAACAGGAAACGTCCATTTCTGCCGACGGTTCGGTGAACGGGAAGTGGTGAGGTCTGAATTTTGTCTTTACCTCCGAGCCGAACATCTGCTTTGCAAAGCTGTCCAGCACTCCTTTCAGGTCTGCCATGGTGATTCCCTCGTCAACCACAAGACCCTCCACCTGATGGAACATCGGGGAGTGAGTCGCGTCCGGAGTGTCGCAGCGGAAACATCTTCCCGGTGCGAAAACCCGAATCGGCGGTTTCTGGCTCAAAAGGGTTCTTACCTGTACCGGAGAGGTCTGAGTTCTCAGCAGGATCTCATCGTTGATATAGAAAGTATCCGTCCAGTCTCTTGCCGGATGGTTCGGGCCCGCATTCAAAGCGTCGAAATTATTGAATACGGTTTCAACTTCCGGTCCCTCGGAAAGGGAGAATCCCATGGATTTGAAGACTCTTGCGATTTCTTCGATGGTAATGGTAATCGGGTGCTTGGTTCCCAAATGCTGAATTTTGCCCGGTTCCGTAACGTCTATTTTTTCCAGCTTGAATCTGGCTTCCTTTGCCCTGTTTTTCAGTTGCTCAAAGGAGGCGTCGAGCATTTTTTCGATTTCGCCGCGAACCTGATTTGCCGCCATGCCAAATTCTTTTCTCTCCTCCGGTTCCATTTTCCCCATGGATTTGAGCATTTCCGTAAGCTCGCCTTTTTTGCCGAGGACTTTTATTCTTACTTCCTCCGCGTCCTGTACGTTGTCGATTGCTTTCAATCTTTCTCTGGAATTTTCAAGAATCTTTTGGAGTCTTGCCTTTCTTTCTTCCATCTTTTCTAAAATTAAATCTTGCATATTTTTAACCTTTCTTACCTCTCATTGCCTCGTACATCAAAATTCCCGCCGCCACCGAAGCGTTCAGGGATTCGATATTTCCGCGCATGGGTATTTTTATTTTTATATCTGAGCTTTCGATGAGTTCCTCACAAATTCCGTTACCCTCGTTTCCTATGACGAGAGCGATGTTCTCCGTCAGGTCTTCATCAAAATAGTAGCGCTGCGTATCAAAACAGGTTGCCACGAGTTTCTTGCCGGCTGCCCTGGTAAATTCCACAAGCTCTGAATTGGAGTCCATGAAAACAACCGGCATTCTAAAGAGTGAACCGGTCGCCGCCCTTACCACCTTGGGTGAAAAAATGTCAGCCGTGCCCTTCATTGCTATGGCTAAGGCGTATCCCGACGCGTCTGCGGTTCTTAGGATCGTCCCTATGTTTCCGGGATCCTGCAATCTGTCCAAAACTACGAAGTTTCCGGTACTGCCGGTATAGTCCTCTTTTTTTGTTTCCGGCTTTGCCACCACTGCAATCATGCCCTGGCTCGTTTCCGTCTGCGCCAGCCTGTCAAAGAGCCTTTCGCTTAGCAGGAAAGTTTTGTCCAAAAGTTCCCGCGGGGCTTTGTCACATCCCGCCCTGAGCAGCACCGTCTCAATCTGCGAGCCGGTTTTCAGGGCTTCTTCAATGAGGTTTTCTCCCTCTATCAGATATTTCCCCGTCTTATCCCTGTATTTTTTCAGCAAAAGCTGCTCACAAGTCCTGAATATTCTGTTGTCCTTTGATGTTATTTCTCTCATAGGCGGACTTTCCCGTTGTTTTGTCTTATTTTCGTATGTTCCTGCGTTTTAACAAAAGCCGGTTTTCACCGGCTCGTTTTTTCTAAAGGACTAAAGGAATGATGGGATTTCGAATCTTGAGGTTCCCTTTTCTTCCCCCTCTTTTTTGAGGATATCCTGCAGGGTTACTTCTACACCATCGATTCCCTCAACCTTTCCGAATACATCAAAATCGCTTGCCGTCGCTCCTGTAAGGCCTGTCGTTGTCTCGCCTTTGCTGTCTCTTTCTCCGTCCACCGGTTCCGAATGTTTAACCGGAAATTCCAGTCCCTCCGCAAAGCCCGTTGCGATAACGGTGATAGCGATTTCGTTTTCCATTTCTTCGTCCACCGCTGCGCCGAAGATGAGGATACAGTCTCTGTCTGCCTTTTCCTCAACTAGACTTGCGATTTCGCTTACTTCGAGCATTCCGAGGTCGTATCCGCCGGCTACATAAAGCAGAATTGCCTTCGCGCCGCTGATGGTGGTTTCAAGAAGCGGACTTTCGATGGCTGCCTTGACAGCCTCCTGGGCTCTGTTTTCTCCAGAACCTCTGCCAACGCCCATGTGAGCGATGCCTCTGTCGGTCATTACGGATTTTACGTCGGCAAAGTCCACGTTGATAAGGGCGTAATCGGAAATGAGGTCCGAAATGCCCTGCACACCCTGTTTAAGTACGTTGTCAGCCATTGCAAAAGCCTGCACCATGGTGGTGTTTCTCTGGCTGTTGTCGATAAGTTTATCATTTGGAACGATTACCAATGAATCAACATATTTTCTGAGGAAGTTAATGCCCAGTTCAGCCTGTCTTCTTCTCTTTGCGCCCTCAAAAGTAAAGGGTTTTGTTACGACTCCCACCGTAAGGATTCCCATGTCCTTTGCGGCTTTTGCGATTATCGGCGCAGCTCCCGTTCCGGTGCCGCCGCCCATGCCTGCCGTAATAAATACCATATCGGCTCCGTCAAGATGTGAGGTTATTTCGTCGAGAGTTTCCTCCGCGGCTTTCTGTCCTACCTCGGGATTTGCTCCCGCACCCAGTCCTCTCGTAAGTTTTTCGCCTATCTGAATCTTTGTCTGTGCAAGACATCTGTTCAGAGCCTGTCTATCTGTATTAACGGCGATAAAATCCACGCCCTTAAGTTCAGCTTCTACCATGCGGTTCACGGCGTTGCATCCGCCGCCGCCCACTCCGATGACCTTGATCACCGCAGCTTTTTCCATATTTGTCTCGAACTGCAACATTCTCCTCTGTACCTCCTCAAAGTATCCCAATCATGTCTTTTATTTTAACATATTTTTTATTTTATTGCACTCTTTTTCACGAGTTTTTGGTTGTTTTTTCACTGTTTTTTTCGTAAAATCAATCAATTTTCGGCGTGAAAGAAATATTCTCGTCGCCGCTTACCTTTATGGTTCCTCTTTCGATTTCTTCGTCCAAAAGTTCCTCCGTAACGATCTGGATTTTCCCCTCTTTTACCGCCTCGGTAATATGCTCCGCAGTGCCGGAGCAGACAAGGTTGTCCAAGATGTAGGCTTTTATGGAGGACTTGCTTATTTCAATCCTTTTAAAGTACATTCCCCCGGCGTCCGCCTCCCGAAGAAGCTCCAGCGCCTGTCTGAAAAGCACCTTTTCTTCCACCTCGATGATCTCGCCCATTTCAAGTTTGCTGATGGTCAGTCCGCTGAGAACGGTGACTTTAGGATCCACCTCCGTCTTTCGCAAAACGGTACCGTCGGGAGCGATCACCACATATTTTTCGCCGTATACGATGGCTCCGATCTGCTGGCGTTCGCTGAGGGTTATGGAAATGGTGTCCGGCAGAATCCGCTTTACCGAAACCTCGGACATATAGGCGTCTTTTTCAAGCCTCGCCCTGATGTCGGAGCAGTCCGTTCCCCAGAAAATATTTTCTCCTGTTTTGCAATTTCCCATGGTGAGGATTTCCTCGTCAAGGTAGTAGTTGTTTCCCTCTACTGTAAATTTTTCCACATTGAAAATCGGCGAATTAAGGAACACAAACACCCCCGCTATCGCCAGCAGCACAATCAGCAGCTTAAGAAAGGGGTTCATTCTTTTTTTTCTTCTCTTTTTTCTCTGTTTTTTCCGTTGTTCACTCAGTTGGTAACTCAGCTGTTCGCTCAGTTTTTCGCTAAGTTGGTCATTCGGTTTCTCGTTTGGTTTTTCCTTCGGCTGTTCGTTCAATAAGACCACCCAGGCTCCTTATCCCTTTATCAAAATCCTCATATCCTCTGGATATGTGTTCAATATCCCTTATTTCCGTTCGTCCCTGCGCCATGAGTCCCGCAAGGACAAGGGCTGCGCCTCCCCGAAGATCCAAAGCCCTCGCTTCGGTTCCCGATAAAGTCGGCACTCCTTTTATTATAGCATTTTTACCGCAGATTTCAATATTTGCCCCCATTTTAATCAGCTCTTTTTTGTGGGTAAATCTGCTCTCGAAAATTTCTTCCCTAATCGTGGTAAGCCCTGCGGCGCAGGCGGTCAGCGTGAGAAGCTGGGGCTGGCAGTCTGTGGGAAATCCCGGATAGGGCTCCGTAACCACAAAGCCCGGACTTTTGAGCTTTTTCTGCGCCTCTATCTCGATGATATTATCGCAGGATTTTACCACAGCTCCCATGCGTTCCAGTACGCAAATTACGGCTCGGAGAAATTCCGCTCTTATGTTCCGCAGCGTAATTCTCCCTCCGGTTCCCGCCGCCGCCATCATATAGGTCGCCGCCTCGATTCTGTCCTCCATGATGAAATACATCGCATCTTTAGAGTGCATAGTGCCTGTGCCTTTCACAAAAATTGTGTCCCTGCCCGCTCCCTGCACATGAAAGCCGCAGGTGTTTAGAAAGCCTGCAAAATCAAGGATTTCAGGCTCTGTTGCGCAGTTTCTTATGATTGCGTCATCTGCGCCCCCAAGGGCTGCCATTATGAGATTTTCCGTGGCACCCACGCTTGGATAGGGCAGGGTGACCCTTCCGCCCATGGATTTCCCTTTGCAGCTTACTTCTTCCCCTGAATTTTCAATCTCAAAGCCTAATTCGCAAAGTCCGTTTATATGTATGTCTATGGGTCTTTTGCCGATTTTGCAGCCGCCGGGTTTGCAAATGCAAGCCTCGCCGCATCTTGTAAGCAGGCTTCCCAGCAGAAAAACCGAGGAACGCATTTCCTGCATCATTTCCTTTGGAATCCTGTTTTCCGAAATGCCGGTGCTGTCGATGATTATGCAGGAGTCCTCCCATTTTGTGTCTGCTCCCAGGAAGCGCAGGATCTTCTCCATGGCAAATACGTCGCCGATTTTCGGGCAGTCATAAAGGGCGTAAACCCCCGCCCGGCACACCGTGGCAGCCATAATCGGAAGCGCCGAATTTTTCGCTCCCCTGATTCTGTATTCCCCTCGCAAGGGGATTCCCCCGTCTATTATGTATTTATCCAAAAAATACACCTCCCAACTATACTGCTTATAGTATGTGGAAGGCGTGTGGAAAGTGTATGTTCGACTATTTTTGTTTTGAAACGCAATCCTTGATCTCGCCGTATATGATGTCAAGGGCTTTCATGGGTGCGCAGGCTTTTGCTGCCCGCCCCATTTTTTCTGCGATTTCCGGGTTGTTTTTCAGGTGCATGACCTCTTTTATCAGCCCCTCGGCGGTAAGGTCTTTTTCTTCCAAAAGAATCGCTCCCCCTCTGTCAGCCACCGCCTTTGCGTTGAAATACTGGTGGTTTCCCGTCACGTTGGGAGATGGGATAAGTATGCTTGCCCTGCCGCAGACGGTGGTTTCTGCCACGGACAGTGCCCCCGCCCTGCTTATAATCAAATCGCTTGCCGCAAGGTAGTTTTCCATGTCGTCGATGTAGTCCTTGATGATGATGTTTTCGCATAGGGTGATTCCCCGCTCCGCGGCTTTTTCGATGATGCTGTCGTAGTACCACTTGCCGGTTCCGAAGACCATTCTCACCTTTTCGTGACCGTTCAGCGCCTCCATAAGCTCAAAAGCCACTTCGTTTATCTTTTCGGCTCCGAGGCTGCCTCCGAAAGAAAATACCACAAAATCCTCCTGAGGAAATCCCAGCTTTGCCCGTGCTTCCGCCTTATCCAAGCTGAAAAAACTCTTGCGGACGGGATTTCCCGCCTCCACCATCTTTGATGGGTCTTTAAAGTACTTCGCGGCGTCGGAAAAGCCGAGAAATACCTTGTTTACGTATTTTTCAAGGGTTCTGTTTGCAAGCCCCGGAAATGCGTTCTGTTCATGGAGAAAGGTCTTTGCTCCGAAGCGTTTTCCCGCAAGAATTACGGGAAAGCACACATAGCCGCCGGTTCCTATCACAACGTCGGGTTTGAATTTTCTCATCACCCTACCGGCTTCCAATATGCCCTTTGTCACCCGAACCCCGGTTTTTATAAGCTGCCAGGGGTTTGATTTGTCCAGCCACCTTGCGTCCACAAGTTCCATGGGATAGCCCGACTTCGGCACCACGTCCTTTTCGATGCCCTCCTCGTTTCCCACATAGAGAATTTCCGTTTCCGGCTCCTGTTCTTTGAATTTGTCCGCAATGGCAAGGGCAGGATAAATGTGTCCGCCGGTGCCGCCTCCCGTCACTATTACTCGCATAAGATCTCCTAAAATCACATAAATTATTCGGTTGTTGTCTATCTGACCTCGCCTATGCTCCGGTCGCCGCCATATCCCTATATATTCGCCGTTTTGGATATATTTATCAAAATTCCCATTGCCGACATGAAAATCAGCAAAGCGTTTCCGCCGTAGCTTATGAAAGGCAGAATAATTCCCGTAGGCGGCATACATGAAGTTACAACGGCTATGTTGATGACCACCTGTATTCCCACCATCATGATGATTCCCGCCGCCAGCATCATTCCCGTATAGTCCGCCGCGTTCATGGCGACATGACACCCCCGCCAAATCAGCAGAAGATACACCGCCATAAGGCAGAAAATGCCTGCAAAGCCAAGTTCTTCGCCTATGATTGCAAGGATAAAGTCGTTCTGCGCAAAAGGCAGATAAAGGGTTTTCTGCACGCTGTTACCGATTCCAAGCCCTGTGAGTCCGCCGGTTCCCAGCGCCAGCAGTGACTGAACCACCTGATAGCCGTCTCCCAGCGCGTCCGCAAAGGGGTCAAGAAAGCTGACAAGTCTGGATTTTCGATAGCCGTCCGAGTCCATCAAAATCAGCGCAAACCCCGCGCAAACTGCCGAAACGAACAGTATTCCCGCGTGACGCCATTTGATTCCTGCCACAAGGAGCATACCCCCCGCGATCATCACTATGGTAAAAGCCGTGGACATATTGGGCTGTAGCATAATAAGCCCTGCGTAGGCTCCCGCAACCAGTACGATCGGCATAACGCCTTTCCAAAAATCTGTGCTCCACTTCGGGTGCCGTGAGAAGTATCCGGTGGTAAACAAAATCATTCCCACCTTTGCGATTTCCCCCGGCATGATGGTAATTGGGCCTATCTGTATCCACCTTTGGGAACCGTTGGCATCTGTTCCTATCGAAGTAAGAACCAGCACCAGCAAAACAAGGCAAATTACCGGCACAATGACCCAAAATCTCACCCAAAAATGGTAGTCCACCTTTGCACAGACCCACATGGCTATGGTGCTTACCGCAAGCCATATAAGCTGTCTTTTCAGGAAATAATACGGGTTATAATAGTTTGTGCTGGAGGGATAGTAGCTTGCGCTGAAAATCATGATGGTCCCGAATATGACAAGGACTGCCACAATCACCGCAATGGACAAATCTCCCGTTTTTCCGCTGTTTTGAAAGAGTCTTTTCATATTCCCAGCCTCGTTACACACTCCTTAAAATGCTTGCCTCTCTGCTCAAAATTATCGTACATGTCCCAGCTTGCACATGCCGGCGAGAGAAGAACGGTGTCTCCTGCTTCCGCCGCTCCAAAGGCGAGTTTTACGCACTCGTCCATGTCTTTTCCGTATACGAAATCCGTAAATCCCATGCGCCGCGCCGTGTCTGCGATAATCTTTCCATCTCTGCCGATGAGTACGAGTTTCTTGACCTTGCCGCCAAAATTCCTGATAAGTTCGTCAAACTCCTGCCCCTTGCCGTCGCCTCCGGCAATGAGGATGATATTTCCTTTTATGGCTTTCAGGGCGATAACCGCCGCATCCACGTTTGTTCCCTTGGAGTCGTTGTAGAATTTTACTCCGTTAAGTTCTCCGGCAAACTCGATTCTATGCTCCACGCCGCCAAAGGAAACTATAGTCTGGGTGATAACCTCAGGATCTATCCCCGCAAAATAGCATATTGCAGCCGCCGCAAGGCAGTTTTCCACATTGTGGTCACCGATTATCTTCAAATCATTTCGATTGCAAATTTCGACAATCTCGCCCTTTTCGTTTCGGATAACCAGCATTTCTCCCTTGAGATAGGCTCCGAAATCAAGTTCTTCCTTTCGTGAAAACGGGACGATTTTCGCCTTGCAACCCTCTGTCAGGGCAAAGCAGGTCTTGTCGTCGTAGTTTACCACGCAGTAGCCACTTTCATCCTGATTCTTGAAAATTTTAGCCTTTGCCCTTCCGTACTCCTCCATGGTATGATGCCTGTTCAAGTGGTCAGGAGTAAGGTTTAGTATCGCCGATACAGCAGGCTTAAAATATCTTGTGGTCTGGAGCTGAAAGCTGCTGGTTTCGGTTACAAGCCAGTCTTCTTCCTGTGATTCCAGCGCCTTGGAAATAACCGCCACTCCTATGTTTCCCACAACAAAGGTTTTGCGCTTTGCGTTCTTAAAAATTTCTCCCACAAGGGTCGTCGTGGTGGTTTTCCCGTTGGTTCCCGTTATGGCGACAAAGGTTCCCCTTGCAATTCTGTAAGCGATTTCGAGTTCCCCGATGATTTCCGCGCCGCCTTCTTCCGCCTTTCTGATAAATGGAAGTTCCGGATTTACGCCGGGGCTTAAAATCATCATGTCAAATTTCTCTACGTTTTCCGGAATTTCGTGAAAATAGCATTTCACGCCCTTTCCCGCGAGGAAATTGAGAAGCTGTTTGTCAATGTTCTCGGCTTCCTTTGCGTCCTGAACCGCCACCTCGGCGCCCAGCTTTAGCATCGCCTGAACCGCTGCGATTCCCGACTTTCCCATTCCTACCACAAGAACTCTCTTGCCTTTTATGTTTTCTAAATTCAAGTTATTGTTTAAGTTATTCATAATACGCCTCTTAAATATTATTTACAACGATTGCAATGACGCAGAACAGCAAAGCCGCCGCCCAAAACATCATTACTACATTTTTTTCTTTCATGCCGCAAAGCTCAAAGTGATGATGAAGCGGCGCCATCTTGAAAATTCTCTTGTGAGTTTTCTTGTAATATGTCACCTGCATAACCACCGACAGGGCTTCCAGCACATATACAAGCCCCGCTATTGCCAGCAAAAATTCCATCTTCATCATGACAGCTCCCGCCGACAGCATTCCTCCCAGAGCCATGGAACCCGTGTCTCCCATGAAAATCTTTGCAGGATTCTTGTTAAACATGAGAAATCCCAGACAGGCGCCTGCGAGTGCTCCGTAAACAATCGGTTCCGTAAGAAGTCCCGGAAAATCGTACACCCCCAGAATCGCCATGCAAAAGGCTACAAGCGCCGTAACTCCGGAGGCAAGCCCGTCAAGACCGTCCGTCAGGTTCACCGCGTTGCTGAAAGCGATCATAACGAATATAACGAAAGGAATGTAAAAGATTCCGAAGTCAACGTATAAATCCACAAATGGGATCCACACCGAGCTTCCGCTCACATCTGCAAATCCGCTGTTAAAATAGGCAAATACCGCAAATGTCGCGGAAAACACGAATTGCAGCAGGAGCTTTTGCTTCGGACTTATGCCGTCGTTGTTCTTTCTTATCGCCTTTTCATAGTCGTCGATAAATCCGATCAGTCCGAAAAGAACCATGGCGACCAGCACCGCCACGAGGTTCACATAATCACAGGTTTTGCTCGCAAGTATAAGGGATACCGCCGCAGCAGAAATAATCGTCCCACATATAATTGCGATTCCGCCCATGCTTGGTGTTCCTGTCTTTGAAAGGTGGGATTTCGGTCCCTCCTCCCTTACAAACTGCCTGAACTGCTTTTTTTCGAGAAAGGGTATCAGCAGCTTTGTAAAAACCGCCGCAAGAATCCATGCCAAAACAAGGGCGATTACCGGAATCAGTATTATTTTCATGATGTTTAACTCCAATCTGTCTATTTATCTTCAAGTATTTTTTTAACGATTTCTTCCATCTTCATGCCCCTTGAGGCCTTCACAAGAACAACGTCTCCGGCCCGTAAAAATCCGTTGATTTCCGCCAGTAACGGGGCTTTTTCCGCAAAGTACAGGATCTTATCCTCCGGCATAAGCTCCGCGGCTCCCTTTGCGTATTCCTTTGCAAAATCGCCCACGGCTATTACCCGGTCGATGCCCGCTTTGCCTGCGTATCTTCCCACTTCTCTGTGGGCTTCTTGGGTTTCGCTTCCCAGCTCGTACATATCTCCTATGATGGCGATTTTTCGTTTTCCCTCGGTGTTTGCAAGGGTTGCGATTGCCGACATCACGGAAGCCGGACAGGCGTTATAGGTATCGTCTATTACCTTTATGCCGTCTTTTTCCTTTATGTTAAGCCGTTTTTCCGTAAGCTGTGCCTCGGAAAGCCCCCGAATCGAGGTTTCTATGTCGATTCCCATTTCTTCTCCCGCCGCAATGGCAAGGGTGGCGTTAAATGCGTTGTGGGCTCCCGGAATGTCGAGGTTCACCGTATAGGCTCTGTCATTATGCTCCAAGGTGTATTTTATACCCTTATCGCCAAAATCGCAAATGTCCGTTACGATATATTCGTTTTCCCCGCGGCTTCCCACCGTTACCAGCTTGTATTTTCCTGCTACATTTTCTCTTGAAAGCAAATCGCAGTCACTGTTTACAATGAGGGTGGAATTTTCATCAAAATAGGATGTTACTTCCATCTTCGCCTTTAGTATACCCTCTCTGGTTCCCAGATTTTCAATATGCGAAATTCCGATGTTTGTTATCAGGGCGATGTCAGGCTCCGCAATGCGAGCAAGGGTTTGGATTTGCCCGAAATTATCCATTCCCATTTCCAGTACCGCGGCTTCCGTATCCGGTGCAAATTCCAATATACTTAGCGGAAGTCCGAACCAGTTGTTGAAGTTTTTGATATTTCTGCCTGTCTTATACTTCATGGAAGCGACATAGTACATCATGTCCCGGGTGCTGGTTTTTCCCACGCTTCCCGTCACCGCAACCTTGTGTTTTATAGGCAAAGTTCCGAGATAATACGCCGCCAAGTCCTGCAAGGCTTTTGTCGTGTTTTCCACCAAAATCACCTCCGGCTGCATACTCTCAGGAAGAAACGCCTCTTTGGGAAGTTTCTCCGGATTTGCGACGATAACCGAGCGGCACCCCCGTTCAAGGACCTGCGCCAGATAATCGTGACCGTCGTTGTTTTCACCTATAAGGGGAAAGAAAAGATCTCCCGGTTCCGCAATTCGCGAATCGGTGCATATTTTAAATACGGAGCCTTCTCCGCTTCCGTTAATCAATTTTCCTTTTACTGCCGATACCACTTCGGCAATGGTAAACTCTCTCATTTTGCCTCCCAATTATCTCTCCAATTACTTCTTTATCGTCAAAATGTATCCTGCTATCCCCTATAATTTGATAGGTTTCGTGACCTTTGCCGCACACCGCGATTATGTCGCCCTTCTGCGCCTGTTCTATTACCCACGCTAGCGCCTGCCTTCTGTCCTCGATTATGACAAACTTTCCTTCGGTTTCGGAAACTGCCTCTGCGATTTCCCTTATGATTTTCTCCGGCGGCTCTCCCCGCGGATTGTCCGAGGTGATTACCGTAAGGTCTGCATATTTCCCTGCGCAAAGTCCCATTTCGCTCCTGCGTTTATGATCCCGCTCTCCTCCGCAGCCGAACACCGCGATAAGCCTTTTGGGCTCATATTCCCGCAGGGCCTTTAGCAGGCTTTCAAGGGCGACTCCGTTGTGGGCGTAGTCTAAGACCACCGTATAATCCGAGTGTGTGGGAAGAATCTCCGCCCGACCTCTTATCTTTATGTTTTCAAGCGCCTGGGGCATTTCCCCGTATTCGATTCCCAACGCCTTCGCCGCGCTCATTGCCGCCATGGCGTTATAAATATTGAATCTTCCCGGCAGTGGCAACCTTATTTTTTCTCCGTGAAATACAAATTCGGTTCCCAATAAATATCCGTCGCGGAAAATGCGGATATCCTCCGCCTGTTTCATGCCGAAAAAAACTTTTCTTTCTGTGATTGCTGTGTTTTTTGCGCTTTCTGCCTTTTCCACGCTTTCTGTCCGAAAATTTCCAGTGAACTTTTCACATAAATTTTCCTGCAAGTTTTCCGCCATGTACGCCGCATACTCGCTGTCCTCATTGAGAACCGCAAGCCTCGACTGCCGAAAAAGCCTGCTTTTGCACTCTCTGTATTCTTCAAAATCCTTGTGCTCCCCCGTTCCGATGTGGTCGGGACTGAGGTTTGTAAATATTCCTATATCAAAATCTATTCCGAATGTTCTATGTTGTTTGAGCGCCTGTGAGGACACTTCCATAACAGCCGCCTTGCAGCCGGAATCCGTCATTTCTCTGAGCATCCTGTAAATCTCAAAGGACTGGGGCGTGGTGTTTTCCGCCTCTATGTAATGTCCCTCAAATCCCTGCATGACAGTCCCGATTATGCCCGTCTTTATTCCGGAGCTTTCCAATATAGCCTTTAGCATGAAAGAAGTTCCGGTTTTCCCTTTTGTTCCGGTTATTCCCACTACCCGCAGTTCTTCGTCCGGATGTCCGAAAAAGTTTTTTGAGGCTATGGCGAGGGCTTTTCTTGCGTCCCCCGTCCGTATAACCGTGGCACCCTTTGGAAAATCTCCCTGGCAATCTTCCACTACGAAGGTGTTTACGCCTTTTTCCGCCGCTTCTTTTATAAAATCCCGCCCGTCTGCCTTTTCTCCTTTTATTGCGAAGAAAACCGCTCCGAGGCTGCTCTTGTCCGAATGGTAAATCAAAGTCTTTGCTTCTTTATCCAAAGTTCCGCAGACCCTTTCAAAGTCTGCACCCTGCAATAAAGTTTCAAGTCTCATGGCTTCCCCATTCTATTTATTTTTATTTTTTATTTAATTTACTCTTTGTATACATATACCACCGAGTTTTTCTTGACCTTTGTTCCCGCTTTCGGGTACTGATCCACCACGATAAATTCATCGTCGCTTTGGGCTGCCTTCGGTCTGCTGTATTTCAATTCCTTGCCGCCGATGATTCCCACCGCTTCGCTAAATTCCTTTCCTACCACGTTCGGTACCGTCGTGTAGCCGCTTTCCAGCGCCTTTTTCTCCGCGTCGGTATATTCCGGAGTGACGTTCAGATATCTGAGGGTGTCCGTCAGTATTTCCTTTGCGATAGGAGCCGCAACGATGGAGCCATAATATGAACCCTTTGGGCTGTCAACGATTACAAGTATCGAAACCTGTGGATCGTCCATCGGCGCCATGCCTATAAATGAACTGTAATAGTATTTTCCGTATTTTCCGGTGCCGGCGTCGATTTTGTTTGCCGTTCCCGTCTTGCCGCCTACCCGGTAGCCTGCGATTCTTGCGTTTCCGCCGCCGCCCTCGTCCACTACGTACTGCATGATGTTTCTCATTTTTTTTGCGGTTGCCGCGGAAATTACCTTGCGCACCACCGTAGGCTCATAGGACTCGACGATCTTTCCCTCGCTGTCCGTCAGCGCCTTGACATATCGGGGCTGCAAAAGCACTCCGTCGTTTCCGATTGCGTTTACCGCGGTGAGAAGCTGTATCGGCGTCACCGAAATTCCCTGCCCGTACCCGATTGTGGCAAGCTCTACGGGGCCTACGTTTTCAAGGCTCTGGACGATTGCGCTCGCTTCTCCCGGATAATCGATTCCGGTTTTTTCCGTGATTCCGTATAGATCCAGATATTTATATAGCTTCGTTTTTCCCAAAAGTGCCGCAACCTTTGCAAGCGCCGGGTTGCAGGAGTTTCCTATCGCCTCTTTTATGGTTTGGGTTCCATGGGCTCCGTGGGTCCAGCAGTGAAGTCTGACTCCTGCTACCGTGAAGCTTCCCGAACATTGAAAGGTGGAGCTGTCGTTTATTACCTTTTCTTCGATTGCAGAGGATGAAGTTATGAGCTTAAATGTCGAGCCCGGCTCGTATGTGTCGCTGACAAGTGGATTTCTCCAAAGGCTGAAAAGATATTTATTCTTTTCCTCTGCCGTCATCTTGGCATATTTTTTTGCGTCCTCTTCAAGTGGCTCCGTGGCGTCGTTAGGATCGTATCCCGGAGTAGTGGCGCTTGCCAAAACGTCCCCTGTCTTCGGGTCCATGACAAGGCACATGATGCGCTTCGCCTTGGTTTCCTCCATGGCTTTTTCCAGCGCTTTTTCCACATAGTACTGGATTGCCTCGTCCATTGCCATTACCACGTTCAGCCCGTCCTGGGCCTCGTAATATTCTTCCGTGCCCTTGACAAGTTCGTTGCCCTGTATGTCGGTGTTCTTTACCCATCTGCCCGAAACGCCGCTGAGGTACTGGTCGTATTGAAGTTCGATTCCCGTGCGTCCTGCGCCGTCGTCGTTGACGCTGCCGAGAACCTGCGAGGCAAAGTTTCCGAGAGGGTAATATCTCTTTGTGTCCTCGGAAAGTTCTATCCCCGAAATGCTGAGTTTTCTAAG
Source organism: Bacteroidaceae bacterium (assembly GCA_963658905.1). Classification (GTDB taxonomy): domain Bacteria; phylum Bacillota; class Clostridia; order Peptostreptococcales; family Anaerovoracaceae; genus CAG-238. Next base: position 8,765 of record CAVKSD010000002.1, on the reverse strand, counting down.
CTCGTCGGCGGTGTCCTTTTCGAGATATTTCGCGAGTTTTACCAGCGCCTGATCTTTTGTCATGTTTTCATAAATTGTATCGGCGTCCTTATCCACGATCTCGGCTATGGTAGCCGCAAATCCCCTGATTTCGGCTTCCGACCGTTCCTCGCCGTTTTTTTGTTTGATCTGCGAGGGCCTTGCCCACAGGGTATAGCAGGTGGTGCTTGTGGCAAGTTCCTTTCCGTTTCTGTCGTATATCGTTCCTCGCTTTGCTTCTATGGGCGTATCTTTGGTCTGCTGGTCGATCGCCATTTGGCTCAGCTCCTCGGCGTCCACAATCTGTATCCATGCAACCCTGAACATAAGGGCAACCAAAAGTAAGGCGATGATTGAAAAGCCTATCGCTATTCTTCTTCTGTTTTTTACCGTTACTTGCGCTCTCATGTTCCTCCTCAAACAGAAAGCCAGACCCTATGATGGTATTAAGTTGTCTGGCTCTTTTGTCTATGAAATTATATTATTCCCATTGCTTTTTTATTCTTTGTACGCTTTTTCTTTGATTCTGGCAACCAAATCCTCCGAGGCGGTTTTCCCCGCTTCCACGTAAATGCACTGCTGGGATTTCGGGTACTGCATTTTCAGCTCCGTCGTGGCGTAATCTTCGATCAGCTCGATGCTGTTTGCACTTTGAATTTTGATGTCCAGCATGGAAATTTCGTTTTGCAGCAAAATGTTTTCGCTCTTGATCTGGTTTATTTCGTATTTGATTTCCGCCGCCTTTGCGCTCATCCATATGGTGGATATGACGATTGCTCCCATAAAAACAAGCAGCAAAATCATTCGTCTCAGCATCTTGTGTGTGATAATTGCCGAGTTCTGCTTTGGAGCTTCCTGCTCAAGTTCCGGTCTTTGCCTTGTTCGCTTTACTCTCGGAGCGGCGGGTTTTTCTTCGGGCATCGGATACGCCCACTGACCCGGCTGGTATGCCTTTCCCAAAGTCGTGTACTCATAAGCCTCGTATTCAGATGTGTAAGCTCGGTTAATTGCCGCCATCTTTTGTCCCCGTCGTTAATTCATTGCTTCTTACTTCTTTTGTTTTTGTGCGTTCTTCTGTGCTATCCGAAGTTTCGCGCTTCTGGCTCTCGGATTTCTTTCGATTTCCGCAGCCGATGGCAAAATAGGCTTGTTCGCCTTTTTTTCTATGTCTCCAACCTTGCCGCAAACACAAACAGGAAATTCTTTCGGGCAGGTGCAAGGGTTTATTCTCTTTGCGATGATTTCCTTTACAATTCTGTCCTCCAGAGAGTGGAATGTTATGATGCAAAGCCGTCCCCCCGGAGCCAGCACGTCGCAGAACTCCGATACCGCCCTTTCCAGCTGTCCTAGTTCGTCGTTTACCTCGATTCTGATTGCCTGAAAGGTTCGTTTCGCAGGGTGCGGTCCCTCCCGCCTTGCCGCTGCCGGAATCGCCGCTTTGATTATGTCCACAAGCTGACCTGTGGTTTCAACGGGTTTTTCCTTTCGGGCTTTTACTACGAAATCGGCAATTCTCGAAGCCCATCTTTCCTCGCCGTATTTTGTGATAATCTGTCTGAGCCTGTCCTTTTCGTAGCCGTTTACCACGTCGTAGGCGGTAAAATCGTCGTCCTGACTCATTCTCATGTCCAACGGCGCGTCCTGCATATAGGAAAATCCTCTGTCGGGGTTGTCAAGCTGAAATGACGAAACTCCCAAATCCAAAAGTGCCCCGTCGATTTTTTCTATTTCAAGCTCCTCTAAAACGTCCTTGATGTCCGAATAATTGCTTTGAACGAAGTATTTGCGGCATTTGTAGCCGGAAAGCCTTTCCTCCGCCGCCGCCAAAGCGTCTCTATCCCTGTCGATTCCTATCAAAATCCCATTTTCGCCGAGTCTTTCGCAGATTCCGCTGCTATGTCCGCCGCCCCCAAGGGTGCCGTCCACGTAAATCCCGTCGGGTCGTATTTTCAGTCCCTCCATACATTCTTCAAAGAGAACGGAGGTGTGTTTAAATTCCATCAGAAATTATATTCCTCCAATGCTTTTGAAAAGTCTACGGGGTCCATCTTGTTTTCGTTGTCCGGAGCGTCCCAAATTTCCTTGCTCCAGATTTCTATCTTTGTCATCGCGCCCATGGTAACAATTTCCTTGCCGATGCCGGCGTAAGCCTTAAGCTCCTGGGGTATCACGATTCTTCCCTGCTTGTCAAACTCACATTCCGCGGCGTTTGCGCAAAAATGCCTTATGAACATTCTCACTTTCGGGTCGGATTCCGGCAGCTTCGCGATTTTGTCCATCTGCTTCTGCCAGTCCTGCCCTGTATAAATATACAGGCACTTGTCAAGACCCTTGGTCAAAACACATCTTTCCCCAAGTCCGGCGCGCATTTTTGAAGGCACGATCATTCTGTTTTTTTCGTCTATCGAGTTGTAAACGGTTCCCATAAACATGAAGGACTGCCTCCTTTTTCCGGTATGCCCCGACAGTAATTTATACACTGCGCGATGCTATAACTAATATACACCACTTTTAAACACTTTTCAATATAAAAAGCGTATTTTTTGTAACTTTTTCACCACTTTACACCCTTTCTCTCACTCAACCCTTGTAGGCAGCATATACATATATCAAAAAAGGAAAAGAGGTATCCAAATTATGGCTTGTTCATGTAACCGAACCGGTCCCGCTTCGGCAGGCGCCGTTCAAAATAAAGTTTTTCTGAATAAGATATTTTACGAAAGCAGAGAGGACTCCTGCCCGCTGATTCTTGACTTGCAAGCAGATGAAAAAAACTTTACTCAAAATCTTAATCTTTGCAAAATCAACCCTCGCAGGTGCGACGGGCGGCACGATCGCAACTGTAATTGCAACTGTGATTGCGGCTGCTGTGGCGGCGATATGTGTTGCGACAGCGTGAACTGCGACAGCAAATTCACCGTAACAAACAGCTGCGTCACCGTAAATTCTCTGAGACTTTCCGAAGACTCCAATTTTACCGCGGCAGATGTGACCGTAGACGGCTTTGAGGTGACTTCCCTCGAATATTCGGAGGGCAGATATGCAGCCGACCTGAGTGGCATTATGACCGAAATCACAAAATGTCCTTATGCTCCTGTTGACAGGCATATTTGCGGAGGCTGCGGCACCGCCGATAACTGCCCTGCGCCTTGCGGAAGTAACGGACACTTTATTCTCGTGGAAACCCAAGGCCCGTGGCTTGCATATATTACAATAGTTTTGGAGGGGTTTGTAACCACAAACGGCAGAACCGGCAACTTCAAGCTGACGCTCAAATCCAAAACCGGCGTTCCTCTTACAGTTTCCGGCAGCGACAACTTTGCCGTAAACTGCGCCGAAATTCCGTGTCAGGCTAAGAGCATTTCCCCTTACCTTGTGTTCGACTTCGACGCCTGCGCCGTTCTTTTGAATCCGGAAATCACAGTAACCGATTCTGCTTCCGGCTGTCCGGAGGCGTTCAATCTTGCCCTAACCGGCAATCTTGTGGTTACTCCTAATATGTTCCTGCAAGTGATACGTCCCTCCCTCTTTGCCCTGAGCGCTACCGAAGTGGGAGTAGCCTGCGACGACGTGGGACAGTGCGATGAGTGGGATTCGGTTCAATGCGATGCTCCTTGTCCGGGTAAGCCGGTTCAAAACTCCGTTGCTTGTCAGTGCTGCGACACCAACGGCTACCGCTTCTGAGAATTTCCTGCAAAGAAGGCTCCGAGTCAGCGAAAACCTCGCGGCGGGATTAGGTGCTTCGAGATAAAAGAAAAGCCCCGCAGCATGGTTAGGTGCTTCGATGCAAAAGAAAACCCCGCGACTTGCGGGGCTACATAATTTTCTCACATATATTTTTTGTTGTTCTTTCCTATACGGCTCTTGTACTTGTTCTTGCGGTGCTTGAAAATCGTTGATTTCCTCGGATTCACATCTCTTACCGTTTTTATTATCAAAACCGCAATGAGCATCAAAACCATCGCCACTGCCAAAACCGCAGCGATTGCGGCGAGGATTTCGTGAGGCTGCCATATTCCGTCGAAAACAATGTTCAGTTTTTCCATCAAAAAAGCAATCATATCTTACTCCCTGGACTTAAAAATCGGCATTCTTCTGTTTTCTTTTGATTTTCACAGTGTAACACATTTTAGAAGAAAATGCAAAGTATAATATGTCTTGTTTCATACATAATAATTGTACCGCGTCATTTCACCTTGATATTTCATTCTGTGTGAAAGCGCGGCGACTCAAATCCGCACTTGCGGATTTTACGCATAGATCATTCCCTTTCCGCTGCGAAAGGGATACATACTCCCTAAACCCGCTTGTTTTCAATAGGCGCAAGGACAATTTCCGCCTCTGTATTTAGCTCGCCCTCCGCTTTTTCGGTTCTGAAAATATATTTTTTCTCTGCGGGAACGCCGTATTCTTTTTTCTCGTCTTCCGAAAGGGTGATTGCCGAAGTAGACAGGATTTTAAGCCTGTCCCCAAGAGGCGCTTCTTTGCTGTAGTGGATTCTCACAAAGCTGACTCTGTGGGTACCCGCTGCCAGCTCCGGTATAAAATCGCACAAAACGTCAAGATAATAGGTGTTGTTCATATGCCCGTTATAATCAATGTCGCTGTAGCAAACCGTTTTGCCGCCTGCCTCGTGCATACTTTCCGCCGTCTCCTTGAAGATCTTAAATTTCTCCCCGATAAGCAATTTATGCTCGCCCATCCAGTAGTTTGAAAAATCCGCGTCGCTGACTTTCAGGATCTTGCGGCTTTCCACGTCCACAAGGCTCCACTGTGTGTCTGCAATCGCCACCGTCTGTCCGTTCCTTTGCAGGACATAATTTCTCAGAAAGGTCGCCCTGCTGCTTTGGCAAGGCCATGAGCTTGAAATCAAATCCTCGTCAAGGAAAATCTCCTCCGGTATGGCAAGGTCAACCCGTGCCAGCATAAGTGCTTTGCCCTCCGCAAGCAGAGCCGAATAGGACGGCTTTTGCACCTCCATCTGGTGGCACGCCGCCTCCTGCATGAGCTGCCAGATTCCCGACGCCTTGCCGATTTTGTTCTTGTCCACCCGGTAAGTGTCAAGTCTCACATTTTCTATATATTGCTTCTTGCTTTCTGCATTTTCTTTGTTTGTCTTAATTTCTTCCGTCACCTTTTCCGTCACGAAAATCCCTCCGTTCTTCAAATTTTCGCCGCCCTTAGCTGCTATTTAAGGTCAAGTTCCACCGGACAATGGTCGGAGCCGATTACTTCAGTGTGAATCTTGGCGTCTTCGAGCCTGTCTTCAAGTCCCTTTGACACCAAAAAATAGTCGATTCTCCATCCCGAATTACGCTCTCTTGCCTTGAACCGGTAAGACCACCATGAATAAATATCCGTAGCTTCAGGATAAAAATACCTGAAGGTGTCTATAAAACCGCTGTCAAGAAGTTCCGTCATTTTTCCCCGTTCTTCGTCGGTAAATCCGGCGTTGTGCCTGTTGGTCTTTGGATTTTTCAGGTCGATTTCCTTGTGTGCCACGTTCATATCTCCCGTTACAATTACGGGCTTTTTCTCGTTGAGTTTCAGCAGGTACTCCCGAAAAGAGTCTTCCCATGTCATTCGATAATCAAGCCTTGCCAGTTCGTTCTGTGAGTTGGGGGTGTATACGTCCACCATGAAGAAATCTTCAAATTCCAGCGTGATTACCCGTCCTTCCCTGTCGTGAGCGTCTATGCCGATTCCGTAGGTGGCGGCAATCGGTTCCTTTTTCGTAAAAATCGCGGTGCCGGAGTAGCCTTTTTTCTCGGCGTAATTCCAGTATTGGAAATATCCCGGCAAATCCATTTCTATCTGCCCCGCCTGTAATTTTGTCTCTTGCAGGCAAAAAATATCTGCATCTGCCTCATTGAAAAACTCCATAAAGTTTTTTCCCATTATTGCCCTGAGTCCGTTAACGTTCCATGATATCAGTTTCATTTTTTCTCCCTTTCTCCCGATGCGGTTTCCATTCCTCTTGCAATCATCAGCTCCTCGCCCCAGTCGCTGAGGCTTTCCAAAATCGGCATCAGCCTGTCGCAAAGCTCCGTGGTGGAGTATTCGACCTTAATCGGCACTTCCATATATACTTTTCTAGTAACAAGCCCCTCCTCTTCCAGCTCTTTGAGGGCTGCCGCAAGAGCGGTATTTGAGATTCTGTCCATTTTTCTTCGCAGCTGGTTGTATCTCAGTGTTCCCTTATTGTTCAGGGCGCATATGATCTGCATCTTCCACTTGCCGCCTATAATTGACATCGCATAGTTAAGGGGGCATTTTTCAAGGCATGGACAGTCGTAATGGGTTTCTATCATGATTCCTCCCGCAGTAAGGTTTTTCTTACTTGCTCATTATTTTTTGCGTTATTGCGCGTATTCGCTAACGATACTATAATTATATCAGGTAAGAAAAAAAGAGCAAGTTCATTTTTTGAAATTGCAAGGAGGATTTTATGGATATTTACTTACAGGGACTTACTATGGGGCTTGCGTATGTGGCGCCCATCGGACTTCAAAATCTTTTCGTAATCAATACGGCGCTGACTCAGCGAAAAAGCCGCGTATACGCGACGGCTCTCATCGTCATATTCTTTGACGTGACCCTGGGTATGGCTTGCTTCTTTGGGGTCGGGGCGATTATGAGTGCCTCCCCGGTTCTTGAAATGATCGTCCTTGGAATCGGCAGTCTGATTGTAATCTGGATCGGCGTGGGGCTTTTGCGGGCCCGCGATACTATGGATACAAGTACCAAGGTGGACGTGCCGATTTTGAAAGTCATCACCACCGCCTGCGTGGTTACCTGGTTCAACCCCCAGGCGCTGATTGACGGCTCCATGATGCTGGGGGCTTTCAAGGCGACGCTGCCTGCCGGTACGGATTTTTTCTTCGTAGGGGGCTTCGCCAGCGCCTCGGTGCTTTGGTTCCTGACGATTTCAACGGTCATTTCCCTTTTCAGTGCAAAGTTCAATGACAAGACCCTGCGAATCATCAATGTTGTCTGCGGCACCGTAATCATCTTCTACGGGCTAAAACTCCTGTGGAGTTTTGTTCAGATAATTGCGCCCGACTTCGGATAATCGCATAGCACCTAAAAAAAGCCCCCTGGACTGCTAAAATCCAAGGGGTTTTGGTTTTAGACCTATAAAACAAAAAAGCAGAGCAACGCGGGCGCCACTCTACATAAAACTTTCGTTTTTGTGTTACAAGTAATATATTACTATAGGTCTCAAAGTATGTCAACAATTTTTTTGACGAAATCATAAACTGAACGTATGCGTGCATTTTTTTCAAAGTATTCTTTGTGGCGTGGCATCCTTTCATCGATTAGCCATCTTAGTTCTGCCACAATTTTAGACTTCATACCGTCACTCTGAACTACATTGTCTAACATATAAAGCAGTGTTACAAAATCATGCACTGCCTGCATTTGCATACAGTTTTTTCGCTGTGCTTTCCCGATTGTTGGTATTTTGGATACGAACGATTCTACTTTGCGATTTTTATGCAAATCTCCGTCCAAAGCGCGAGTCAGCTGATTTAGAATGCAATTATTGTGTGCCGCCGCATTTCTCAAACTTTTAACACTGCGCATCGGATATGTGTATATCCGATCTGATTTTGCAGCAGGAAATTCTTCATAGAATAAGTCATACAGTTGTATGAAATCTCCAAAAGACAATATTTCAATAACATTCCATAATGCGTACTTTTCATGTTCAAGTTTCTCAATCAAATCGCGGCAATAAGAAGAACTCCTTTTGCTGAGTATTTTATTCTTTGCATCAGGAAATATTTCAAAATACTTTTGCACAATTTCGTAACCGTCACTATCACTACTATTGAAGTCTTTCATGAACTGTACCTTTAAGGTATGCTCCAAATCAACAGCAGCCTTAATGATGAAATGTCGCAAATGCATATCTAATATCGCCATTTCTTTTAGATACGCAAAATCGAGGTTGACATATTGCCCCTTTTTGTCTCCGGTTTGGTACATTTCAAACATTTTTGCATATGCCTTTATTTTGAAATAATAGTTATTATTTTCAAGATAATCCGCAGCATCTTCTTCTGTTATAAGCTTGAACGCGATGCCTCTTTTTCCCATGTGTGCAATTTGTTCCTTAACCGATAGCTTTGGTCTCATATTCGTACAAACTCCCTCACTGTCAATAAGCAAATTATACCTAAGACCGATGATATATGCAAGTATCGCTTACGCACATATTTACACTTTTTTGCGCTTTCTGAAAATGCCTATGCAAAAATGAAAATATTACAGTATGTCAAAAACATCAAAGCCCCCTGGACTGCTAAAATCCAAGGGGTTTTGGTTTGGTCGGGATGACTGGATTCGAACCAGCGGCCTTTGCGTCCCGAACGCAACGCTCTACCAAACTGAGCCACATCCCGAAAATATGGGTCGCTGACTTGCGACATCATTTATGATAGCACTTTTTGCGGATGATTTCAAGTGTTTTTCGAGGGTTTCTTGCAATTATTTCATAATTATTTCGTATTCGCGTTTCGTATTCGCCGGTTACATTTCTGCCGCAAACGCTGCATTCTCTGGGAAATTCAGGGGCTTGTCCGTAAAAAATCGGGCAACATTTCTGCTACCCGATACGGTTTTATAATTTTTAATTTGCCGAGTTTCACGGATTCCGTCCTTTCCGCATCCGGATTTCCCGCCTCACGCCACTTTCCGCCGAATCAGTGGTTGGTTTCCAGAAGTCCGTAGTCCTCGTCGTT
>CAVKSD010000001.1:0-45434 GCA_963658905.1 Bacteroidaceae bacterium | reverse complement strand
CACTTTTTTGCTTCTCCGTAAAGACATACTATAGTTTAAGCAGAACCATCCTTAGTCCTTTCCTTAGTTCTGCCGGCAGCTATCTCGAGCTGCTAAAATGCTAAAATTGAGCAAAATCGTGGCCACAAAAAAACCGGCTTGCGCCGGTCTTTCCTTGCCCATTATACCAATTTCCCCTTCTGTTACTTTATATTATCATAAAGTCCCACAAGCGGAGAATATAAGCATAATACAGGTGATCATAAGTAATGGCAGTAAGTTTTTCATTTCATATTCCTCCTTGTGCATAATTTATATATTTTGTTAAGGGTTTATTATCTGACCCTCTCATAATATACTCTGCATAGGAGATCGAAAGGTTACACGGTTTTTGTGCCATTACACAAATTTTCGAAAAATTTTTATTGGACCGATTTCTCCGGATTTTCTGCGGATTTTCTCCGGTTTTCTACCATCAAATTCGGAGCAATATCATGTAGCAAATCGTCCCCAGCGCAAGGCTCAGGAAGGTATTGTGCTTCAGCTTATAGCTCACCGCTGTTACGGCAATTCCGATTAGCTGCCGGATTCCGACTCCCATAAGATCCGACGGAGCATCCTTTAGGCAATAGACAATCAGCACCGCCATGACGGATGCCGGAAGAATATCTCCCAGATCTTTCATAAGCCTTGGAAGCTCCCTTTCGCCCCGAAATACGAGAAACGGAAAGGCTCTCAGCCCAAATGTCACAAGCCCCATCAGCAAAATGATGAAAATCGCATAATAATTCAGGTTCATTTGCTTTCCTCCCCCTTTCTTTCGTCCCGCTTAATCATCAAAATAAGCATCGCCGAGGTTATGAGAAGCGCAGGAAGCATGAACGAGCCTGCGTCAAAGATGAAGAGGCAGAAAAGTGCAACCGCAAGCCCCAGCAGCGCCGGTCTGTGATCCGCCTGCTCCTCCCACTGGTTCATGAACAGGATTACAAACAGCGCCGTCATGCAAAAGTCGATTCCCGTAAGATCATATGGGATGAGCTGCCCGATGATTCCTCCCGCGGCACTTGCAAAGATCCAGTAGCATCTGCTATAAAGAGCGATTCTGTAGAGTAGCTCTGCCCGGCTAGGCGCATCCTTTGGCACGGAGCAGTTAAGAGCATAGGTTTCGTCTGTCATCGTCCTTATCATAAAAAGCTTGCGCTTTCCCATGCTTCGAAACTCGTCTATGAATGAAATGCTATAAAAAGTATGCCGCGAGTTCATAAGAAGCGCCGCCAGAGTGATGGTTATAACCGATGCCCCGCTGCTAAGCAGCGTAATCAAGAGAAACTGAAATGCTCCGGTATAAACAGCTGCGCTTGCAAGGAGCGAATAATACCACGCAAATCCCGCATTTTCCATCATCATGCCATAAGCCGTGCCTATAAAAAAATAGCTGCACATAATTGGAATTGTCCTTATAAATGCCTCTTTTCTTACTTCCTTTAGGTTTTCTTTTGTCATGCCTATCGCCGTCCTGTCCTTAGTTTATCCTATAAAATTTATCCGCTAAAATGGGCGGAGCTGCCTGCGCAGTTGATTGAATCAATCGACCGGATCGGCAGCTCCTTATGATAGAATTTTAAGTATATCTATTTATGTTTCTGCATATAATCCGCATTTTCTCCGGAAATTATGCGGTCGGGCTAACAGCCTTTGGAAGTCTGTCCATGATATCCTGCATCAGGCTGTCTGTGCAAGGAAGCGCGTCAACTGCTGCGCCATCGCCTACAACTACAAGTCTTGCTTCGTCTGTCGGAGCTAATGCGCCGCCAAGAACCTCGCCGACCTCTGCATATTTATATGCCGGAACCGTGTCGCACATCTCAGCGGAAATGTCTTCTTCTGTATCCCATCCGAACTCAACTTCGAATACGCTTGCGATCTCTGCAGCAACTTCCCAGTTGGTGAAGAGGATATCTTCGTCGATTGCTGCACTTACAGGCTGGAGTCTTCTCTCGGTATTGGTATAAGTACCGTCAGCACTCGCAAAGCCCGTTCCAGGGATTACTACATTTGCCTTTTCTGCAAGCTCTGTCATGTGCGTATCGCATACCGCAAGGAATTCGAGTCCTGTTGTGTCGATGTCTGCATTTTCGCCGAATACTACGAGAGCCTTCACGCCTTCCAATGCTTCCTTGCCTGCGGTGATTCCCATGTCGATAAGACCCTGAGAATTGTTCTTCGGCTTAACCATGAGGATACCGTTTCTCGGTGATCCGATGTGTCCGGAAAGCATTGCGATGTCGCCCACAAGTTTTGCGCCGTCTACAGTCAGGAAGTTCTGCTGGTAAACGATCATAGCCTTCTTCGCCCCAAGGTAAGTATCTGCGATAGCCTTAGCTTCCTCTGAAACCTTAACATTTGCAAGGGATGCTGCAAATTCGTCATAGCCTGCTACTTTCTTTGCCTTGCCGCTATCGATGATAGCCTTTGCGATTTCCTTGAGGAATCCGAGGTCATTTTCCCCGTTGCAAACTTTGATTACATTTGCGCCGGCTTCTGCGGCCTGTTTCATCTTGAGCGCGATAACTCTGGAATCGTTGTCTTCAAAGCCAACTCGCAGGATTACATTGGTGGAAAGAAGCTCGTCGATGGTGTTCGGGGAAGCGTCGAAGCCAAGAACTTCGGCAAGTCCGTTTGCTCTGTTATTCATGCAAAGAACCTTTGCTCCCATAACGTCTGCCATCTTCTTCATAGCATAAGCTTCTTCGTTTGTATATCTATCGGAAATTGCAACCGCGATTGCGCCTTTTCCGTATTTTGCACCGATGCTTTGCATTCTCTTTGCTACGAGAACCGTTGCTTCGTGATAATCGGATTCTCTGAATCTGCCGTCTTCCTTTACGAGCGGATCTTCGATCTTGCCCTCAAGTACGGAGCAGTCAAATCCCCATTTGCCCTTGCCGCAAAGAAGTCCTTTGTTTACAACGCCATCCTTATCAGGGTTTGCCTTGATGAGGAGATCGCCGTAGGATTCGAGCTTCAGGGAGCAGCCAACGGAGCAATATGAGCAGGTGGTTTCCGTAACATCGGCAGCCAGCGGAGTTTCTTTGATCATGGAAGTCTTTTCCTGGAGCGCGCCGGTAGGACATACGCTTACGCACTGACCACAGGAAATACATCCGGATTCGATGAGCGGTTTTTCCATATTCGGCTTAACAACCGTGTCAAATCCTCTGTGAACAAGTCCCAATGCGCCAACGCCCATAACCTCGTCGCAGACTCTTACGCAAAGTCCGCAAAGGATACACTTGTTCGGATCTCTTACGATGAACGGATGAGCATCTTCGTATTCGATTGTATTCTTGTCTCCTGCAAATCTTTCCGGTTTTACTTCGTACTGGTTTGCAAAGTCGATGAGCTTACATTCGAAATAGTCGTGGCAGCCGCATTCAAGGCATCTTGAAGCCTCAGCCATAGCCTGCTCTTCTGTATATGCGCAAGGGATAACCTCGCTGAAGTTGTCCTTTCTTTCTTCCGGACTAAGCTGCGGAAGCGTCGGTCTGCAAAGTCTTTCTCTGTCTTCGAAAGTCTTTTCCGTGATATCGTCTCTTTCTACGAAGAAAGGTTTTTCGTATTTGATTTCTTCGCCGTCAAGGTAAGCGTCGATGATGTCGGATACCTTGCGAGCGTCTGCGATTGCTTCTACCGCGATGGAAATCTTGTCGTTACCGCAGTCGCCGCCTGCGAATACGCCCGGAATGCTTGTCATGAATGTTTCGGGGTCATAAGCGATAGCATTCTTTCTGGTCTTGTCGCAGTCGAAGATGGAAGCGTCTACCGCCTGTCCGATGGCAAGGATCATGGTGTCGATAGCAAGAGTCTCGGTCTTGCCCTCAACAGGAACAGGTTTTCTTCTGCCGGAAGCATCCGGTTCGCCAAGTTCCATAACCTGAAGGATAACTTCCTTGACATGGCCGTTCTCGTCCTTTACAACCTCCAGTGGATTGGTCAGGTTCTTGAAGATTACGCCTTCTTCTTCAGCTTCTTCGATTTCTACCATATCGGCAGGCATCTCGTCCTTTGTTCTTCTGTAAATATTATAAACTTCCTTCGCGCCGAGTCTTACAGCCGTTCTGCAAGCGTCCATTGCGGTGTTTCCACCGCCGACGATAGCAACCTTTTCGCCCATGCCGATTTCTTCGTTTCTTACAACTTTTCTGAGGAAATCGATACCGCCGATAACGCCCTCTGCGTCTTCGCCCTTGCAGCCGACGCCTGTGGAAACCCACGCGCCGATTCCGAGGAGAACCGCATCGAAGTCAGCCTTGATTGTCTCAAACGGAATATCCTCACCGATCTTTGTATTCGTGATGATTTCAACGCCCATCATTTCGATAGTTGCGATTTCTTCGTCGAGAACAGCCTTCGGGAGTCTGTATTCCGGAATGCCATATCTGAGCATACCGCCTGCCTTTGGCATTGCTTCGAAGATGGTTACTCTGTGTCCCATCTGTCTGAGGAAATATGCCGCGGAAAGTCCCATTGGGCCGCCGCCGATGATAGCAACGCTCTTTCCTGTGTCTTCTTCGCACTCAGGGATGAATCTGTCGCCGTCAAGGTCGTTATCCGCAACGAATCTCTTGAGCTGCTGAATCGAAATAGGCTCGTCCACAAGTCCTCTTCTGCAAGCCTCTTCGCAAGGATGCGGGCATACTCTGCCCAGAGCCGCAGGCAGCGGAATCTTGTCCTTTACAAGTTCAAGAGCAGCCTCAAATTCGCCGTTTGCGATAAGTCCTACATATCCTTGGCAGTCGGTCTTTGCAGGGCAAGCCAGCACGCAAGGAGGTCTGCAATCGCCTGTGTGGTTGGAAAGCAGAAGTTCAAGGTTGGTCTTTCTTGACTCGATGACTCTGTCCGTATTTGTATTAACGATCATTCCCGGAGCGATCTCTGTCGCGCAAGCCTTGCACAGCTTCGGATTTCCGTCCACTTCGCACATACAAAGTCCGCAGGAACCGTAAATTTTTGTTCTTTCGTCGTAGCAAAGAGTTGGAATGAAAATATCATTTTCTCTGGCAACTTCAAGAATAGTTTGTCCGGCAAAACCTGTAACTTCTTTGCCGTTTATGTTTAATCTATATTTGTTCATTACCTTTTCCTCCCCTCTATTTCTTCTCGATTGCGCCAAATTTGCAAGTTTCTAAGCACTTGCCGCATTTGATGCATTTTTCTTTGTCGATAACGTGCTGTCCCTTGACTTCGCCTGAGATAGCGCCAACAGGACATTTGCGCGCGCAAGCCGTGCAGCCCTTACACGCGTCTGTAATCGAGTAGGTTACGAGAGCCTTGCAGGATTTTGCGGTACACTTGTGGTTATAGATATGGTCTTCGTACTCGTTTCTAAAGTACTTGATCGTAGTAAGTACAGGGTTCGGAGCCGTCTGACCAAGTCCGCAGAGGGAACCGTCTTTGATCTTTCCTGCCAGTTCTTCCAAAAGCTCGATATCTCCGTCTCTGCCTTCGCCATTTGTGATTCTTTCGAGGATTTCGAGCATTCTCTTTGTGCCGATACGGCAGTAGTTGCACTTGCCGCAGGATTCGTCACGGGTGAAGTTGAGGAAGTATCTTGCCATGTCAACCATACAGGTATCTTCGTCCATTACGATCATACCGCCGGAACCTACGATTGCGCCTGTTTTGTTGATATCTTCATAAGTAACAGGTGTGTCGATGAGGTGCGCCGGGATACATCCGCCGGACGGACCGCCCATCTGAACAGCCTTGAACTGTCTGTCGTTCTTGATGCCGCCGCCGATGCCGAAAAGAACTTCTCTGAGGGTCATGCCCATAGGTACTTCTACGAGGCCGCCCTTCTTGATCTTTCCTGCAAGAGCGAATACCTTTGTACCCTTGGAAGCCTCTGTGCCGAACTTGCCAAAAGCAGCTCCGCCATTAAAGATGATCCAAGGAACGTTTGCCAGTGTTTCTACATTGTTGATGTCTGTCGGTTTCTGCCAGAAGCCCTTTGCTGCCGGGAACGGCGGTTTGAGCCTTGGCATACCTCTTTCGCCCTCAAGTGATGCGATAAGAGCTGTTTCTTCGCCGCATACGAAAGCGCCTGCGCCTGCTTTGATATAAATATCAAAGTCAAAGCCGCTTCCGAAGATGTTCTTTCCGAGATATCCTCTTTCTCTTGCCTGAGCCATTGCAATTTCAAGTCTCTTGATGGCAAGCGGATACTCCGCACGGCAGTAGATAACGCCCTGGGACGCGCCCATTGCATATCCGCCGATAATCATGCCTTCAAGGAGCGAATGAGGGTCGCCTTCCAGAACGGAACGATCCATGAATGCGCCCGGATCTCCTTCGTCGGCATTACATACCAAATATTTTTCTTTTCCCGGGCTCTGCTTTGCGGCATTCCACTTGAACCATGTAGGGAAGCCTGCGCCGCCTCTGCCTCTGAGTCCGGAAATCTTGATTTCCTCGATAACTTCTTCCGGCTTCATCGATTTGAGAACCTTTTCGATAGCCTTGTAGCCGTCTACCGCAAGGTATTCGTCGATGTTTTCCGGATTGATAATTCCGCAGTTTCTGAGAACTACTCTCTGCTGTTTGCCTATAAACTGCTTGTCTTCTTCTGTGATTGCAAGATCCTCGCAAACCTTGTGATTTACAAGGTGGCTTTCAACGATCTGTTCAACCTTGTCCGGCTGAACCTTGACATATCTTGTCATTTCGCCGTTGTCATCATACACGTCTACGATAGGTTCCAGATAGCATGTACCTACGCATCCTACCGTTCCAACCTCAACGCCAAGACCTTTTTCGGCGATCAATTTTTCCAATGCGGCAACCGTCTTTTTCGCGCCGGTAGCAATGCCGCAGCTGCCTTGTCCAACTACTACTTTCATACTATGTACCTCCTATGCTCTTTCTCTGATTTCAGCGAGAATCTGGGTAACTTTGTCCTTTGTAAGGTTTCCGTAAGTCTCGTCTCCCTCAGCGCTTTTTACCATCATTACCGGAGCAAGGGAGCAGCATCCGAGGCAGGCTACGTTGTTAAGCGTGAAAATGCCGTCTTCGGTAGTTTCGCCGTCCTTAATTCCGAGATACTCGCAAACAGCTTCCTCGATGATTTCCGAGCCGTTTACATGGCAAGCGGTACCCTGGCAAAGCATGATGAGATACTTGCCGATAGGCTGAAGTCTAAACTGCGCATAAAATGTTGCAACGCCGTAAATCTTCGCCGGCTTGATTCCGGTTGCGTCGGATATATAGTTGATAGTGTCGATTGACAGATAACCATAGATATCCTGAGCTTTTTGGAGGATAGTAATCAAACTACCCGGTACTTTTGCATATTGGTCCAAAACAGGCTGCAGATCCTTGAACTGCTCTCTCCTCTTTTCGGCACAATTGCAATTACATGTTTTTTCACTCATTTTTTTGCACCTCTTATTAAATTATATATTACATCCTAAAAGGATAATTTAAACAGATTCAGTCTCGGAAGCGTCCTTTTCTTCCGCGTCTTTTGGCAAAATATATATTTTTACACGCTCGATACGTCTGTCCTGAACAGCCATTATCTTGAAGCGGTAGTTTTCAAATTCTATTACCCGTCCTGCGTCTTCTTCGTCGGGAATTTCACCCAGTATGTCTATGATGAAGCCGCCGATGGTTTCGCTAGTCTCGGAAACAAGGTCTATTCCCAGTTCCTCGTCCAAATCGTCAAGGTCTACGTCTCCGTCTACGAGATAAGTATTATCGTCAACCTTGTCTATTATTTCCTCTTCTTCGTCGTATTCGTCGTCAATGTCCCCCACAACCTGCTCGATTATGTCTTCCATGGTCACGATTCCGCTGAATCCGCCATATTCGTCAATCAAAATTGCAATCTGCTGTTTTGCGGCCTGCATTTCGTAGAGCAGCGAGTCTATATTTTTGGTTTCCGGCACAAAATACGCCTTTCTGATGATGGAGCCGATATCCACCCCGTCAAAGCCTTTTTCCCATGCCTGAATCAGATAGTCTTTTATATGCAAAATGCCGATGATGTTGTCGGTTTCGCCCTTGCATACCGGTATCCTGGAATATCTCATGGTCATAAGGTCGTTAAGATATTCTTCCGGAGGATCTTCGATATCAATGACAAAAACATCGGTACGCGGGGTCATGATCTCATAGGCGAGTTTATCATCAAAGGCGAAGATTGAGTTGATCATCTTCTTGCCTTCTTCCTTGAGAATTCCGGATTCCTGCCCTGCCTCAAGCATGGACATTACTTCTTCTTCGAGCTGCTGGGAATCATCTTCCCTGCGCGTTACCTTCTTCCAAAATTTTTTTAGATTTCCGTCTTTGCTGCCTTTGCTACTGGGCCCGCCGCCTAAATCATTTGACATTTGTTTTCTCCTTTTTCTTACGAAGCATAAAATTTTCGCCTACCGGCTCTGTCATCTTTATTTTCAAAATCTGCTGAGGATGCGGCGCCGAGTCGATGGGATTTCCCTCCTCGTCGTACATCTGGCTTAGTTTCTGCACAAAATAGTCCTGTCCCGGTCCGAAAACTTCGATTTCGTCTCCTATAACCATCTTGTTTCTCTGTTCCACCGTGGCAAAGCCCGTTTCCGGGTCATAGTCTTTCACAAGACCTGTGAATATATAGTCCCTGGTATATGCGCTGGTGCGATAGTTCTGGTCTTTGTTTGTAGGATTGTTGAAATAAAAGCCCGTGGTAAATTCCCTGTGACTTACTTTTTTCATTTCATCCATCCATTCCTGCTTGAACCGGTATTTTTCAGGGTCCTTGCAATATGCATCGATGGCCTTTCTGTATGCCGCAATTATTGTCGCCACATAGAAAATGCTTTTCATCCTGCCTTCGATTTTTAGAGATGATAGCCCCGATTCTATAAGCTGGGGTATATGCTCGATCATGCAAAGATCCCGCGAATTGAGTATATATGTGCCTCTGTCATCTTCCTCTATCGGATAATACTGACCCGGCCTCTGTTCTTCCACCAAAGCGTATTTCCAGCGGCAAGGGTGGGCGCACATTCCCTGGTTTGCATCTCTTTCTATCATAAAGTTGCTGAGAAGGCACCTTCCGGAATAGGAAATGCACATCGCTCCGTGAACGAAAGCCTCATATTCCAGGTCTTTGGGTGTATTTTGCCTGATCTGGGCAATTTCTCCGAAGCTAAGCTCTCTTGCAAGGACGATGCGGCGTACACCGATATTATACCAGAAATTTGCCGTCTGGTAATTGGTCATATTTGCCTGAGTGCTAAGATGTATCTCCGCCCCCGGAATAATCTCCTGTATCAGCACAATTATACCCGGATCGCTTACGATAAAAGCATCGACTCGAAGCTCTCTTATCTTTGCAAGATACTCTCTGAGGGGCTGTATATCCCTGTTGTGGGCGAAAATATTTATGGTAAGGTAGCATTTTGCGCCACGCGCGTGGGCAAATTCAATGCCCTCTGCCATTTCTTCGAAGCTGAGGTTTCCTGCACCGGCTCTGAGGGAAAAGCACTCGCCCCCGAAATATACGGCATCTGCCCCGTATAGGACTGCAATCTTCAATTTTTCCAAATCTCCCGCAGGAGCAAGCAATTCTGGTTTTTTCATAAAATTCTGTCTATTAGTCTATTTCTATTTCAGCCTTGTGATGGCAAGTCCGTCGCCTACCGCAATCACGCTGCTGTCAAATCGGGGATCCTGATGTATAAAATCAAGAAATTCCCGCATCTTTCTTATATTCGTCTTATATTTTCCGCTTGGGTCGTAACTGTCATCTGCAACCCGCCCCCGAAACAGGACATTATCCGATATTATCACGGTTTCTTTCTTGCAAAGGGGCAATGCGCTTTCCAAAAAACGCTTGTAGTGGCTTTTCGCCGCGTCAATAAAAAGAAAGTCAAATGGCACTTCGCCGTCTTCCCGAAGTTTATTTATAACTTCTTCACCGTCGCCTACGAAAATTTTGACCTTATCTGAGCAGCCGAGGTTTTTCACATTCTCTGCTGCAATCTCTGCAACTTCCGGATTTTTCTCTATGGTATAAACCGCAGCCCCCGTAAGCTCTGCAAAGAACATCGCAGAATATCCCACCGCGCATCCGATTTCGAGAATCCGCTTCGGCTTTGTTATTCCAAGAAAAGTTGCAAGGAAGCTTTCGGTTTCCTTGAGTATAATGGGAACCTCCTCAGCCTCGGCATCGCGCCTTAGCCTTGCGAGGTCCGCTGTCAGCGGCTCGTAGAATCCGTTTATGTAATCAGTTATAATATCATTTGTTATATTTCTTTCCGATTCTATCATAAGTCTATCATAAAATCCCGTTTAAAACTCTGTAGCCAACGCCTTAACTGTGCGCCTCGCTGTAGGCTTTGCTGTATGCAGCCTTGTCCCTCTCGAACTGAGCGGCATCCGATGAGAAGTTCATGCTTCCGTCCAGCTTTTCGCTTACCACGAAGTACAGATAGTCCGCGTCCTCCGGATAAAATGCGGCTTTGATTGAGGCAAGTCCCGGAGAACAGATCGGCCCCGGAATGCTTTCATATAAATATGTATTGTATGGGTTATCAATGGAAATGTCCGCATAGGTTAGATTATCCTTTTGATATCCAAGTATATATTGAACAGTTGAACACATCTGGAGTTTCATCCCTTTTTCCAGTCTGTTATAAATAACTGCCGAAACAAGGGGTCTTTCCTCGTCCAAAACTGTTTCTCTCTCGATTATCGATGCGTATTTTATGACGTCTCTTAGCTGAAAACCGGCTTCGGTATTGAGATAGTCGCCATAGTTTTTCAGTGTTGTGCTGTCATACACCTCTAAGAACTCCTTGAAAATGCCCTCAAATACGTCTTTGTTGAACTGGCTGAGCATTACGTCTATGACTTCCTCCTCGGAAGCCCCCTCTGCCACATAGTATGTATTCGGCATGAGATAGCCCTCTAAATAGTTGTCAGCAAGGCTTTCGCGCATTGCGTCCTCATATGAGGCATATCTTAGGAATTCGTATTTGTCGAACCATTTTTTGTCTTTTACTTCGTTCTCGAAATTTTCTTTTGTGCCCATACCTTGAGATACGAGCTTTTCTATGGTCTGTTCTATAGTTAGACCCTCAGGCACAGTAAATACCGCCATGCTGACCTTGCCGCCTACCAAAATGTCGGCAATCGTCTCAAAATCCATGGCTGCAGAAAGCGCGTATGTCCCTGCCTTGAACTGGCTGTCATAGCCCTTCATCTTCGACCAAAGGCTAAATTCAGATGCTTTGTCGATAATATTATTTTCTTCTAGCATCATCGCGATGCTGTCTGCGGTGGAGCCTGTCGGAATCTCAATGCTGACCATCGTCTGCTCCGTTTCGTCTAGGGGCTTCCCCATGCCCGTAAACGAAATTCCAATCACCGCTACTGCGATAACAAGTATTGCTGCTGTAACTATAAGTAATTTTTTCTTCAAATCCGTTTCCTTTGTAATCAAATTAGCTTTTCGTGTCCAAAATAATCATTACCGAGCCCTCTTCGCGCATAGGCTGCAAGCTGACTTCGCCTGGATATAACCTCGCGGAGCGCTTATCAAGCCTTCAGCGCCGAGAGTTTGCTCGTGTAACGAATAAATTTTGCCTTAGCTTTTACTTGGATCTGCCAAGGTATTCTCCTGTTCTTGTGTCGATCTGGATCTTTTCTCCCGTTTCAATGAAGATAGGAACCTGAACAACCGCGCCTGTTTCAACTGTTGCAGCCTTTGTAACGTTGGTTGCTGTGTTGCCCT
This sequence comes from Bacteroidaceae bacterium, assembly GCA_963658905.1. GTDB lineage: Bacteria > Bacillota > Clostridia > Peptostreptococcales > Anaerovoracaceae > CAG-238. The sequence continues at coordinate 33,679 of CAVKSD010000001.1, read as the reverse complement.
TTACGCCAGGTTCTGTTTCGATTACTTCAAGGTCAACAAAGTTCGGAGCTTCTACGAGGAAAGCGTTACCCTGGAAGAACTTAACTGTTGCTTCGTCGTTTGGTCGCATGAACTTGATCGCTTCTTCAACCTGGTCTTTTCCGAGAGGAATCTGCTCATAAGTCTCTGGGTCCATGAAATAATACAGATCATCCATGTCATAGAGATATTGCATTTTCTTTGTTTCGATGATTGCTTCCTCGAACTTGTCGTCCGGGTTGAAAGCTTCTTCTCTGGTGGCTCCTGTGATGATGTTTCTGTACTTCGTTCTTACGAAAGCCGCGCCTTTGCCCGGTTTTACATGTAAGAAATCGAGTACAACATGCGGCTCACCGTTAATCTGGAATGTTCTGCCTTTTCTGAAATCGCTAGCATAAATCATTTTTTTATCTCTCCAATCTTTTTTAATTCGTGCTTTTATATTTTAGAGCTTTTTCGACTCTTTTTAACATATCTTTAATTATATCAAATATTCTGCAAGTTGCCAAGTACCCATTGTCCGATAATACTACTATTATCAGATAATACCGTCGCTATCCGAGAATACTTCCGATGCCGATGGCGTCGCCTATGATCTCGTAAACATCTTTCATCATAAGGGAAAATCTCATTTCGGCTTCCATATACTGTGCCGCGATCGGGTCTTTTGCCATTATCGCATAGAGCTGCTGGATAACGTTCATGTCCTCCGGCGCCGGGGTTTCTCCCATCATCTGCTTGGTCTGGAGTTCCAGCTGCTTAGCCTGAAAATCCTTTATCATCTTGGATAATTCTTCGTTTGCGTCAACCTGTTTTTTCACTGCGTCATACTGTTTAAACTCCTCCGACGCCTTGATAGCCTGCGCAAGACCGTGTGCTTGATCGTATACGTTCATATCTTACCTCCCACTAAACTTCCAGGAAAATCGGCAGAATTATCGGACTTCTCTTTGTAGTCTCGTAGATGTACGAACTGAGGGCGTCTCTAACCTGCGATTTCAATGCGTTCCAATCCTTCATCTTCTTTTTGCTACATTTGCTGAGAGCTTCCATGGCGACCTTTCTGGATTCTTCCATAAGATGCTCGTTTTCTCTCACATATACAAAGCCTCTTGAAATTATCTCAGGCCCCGAAACCACCGTGTGGCTTTCCTTTTCTATGGCTGCAACTACAATGATAAGCCCAGACTCGGACAAAAGTTTTCTGTCCCGCAAAACGATATTTCCTACGTCGCCTACCCCAAGTCCGTCTACGAGAATTGCGTCGGCTTCCACCATGTCCTGCTCTCTCTTGGCTCTCCTCTTGTTTACATTGAGGATATCGCCGTTCTCCAAAACGAAGATGTTTTCTTTCTTCATTCCCAAGTTTTCCGCTAGCCTTGCGTGGGCGATGAGATGTCTGTATTCGCCGTGTACCGGCATAAAGAACTTTGGCTTTATCAGGGAGTGAATCAGCTTAAGTTCCTCCTGGCAGGCGTGTCCCGAAACGTGAATGTCTGCGATATCGGAGTAAATTACCTCCGCGCCCTTCTCGAAGAGCTTGTTTACTACGTTAGAAACCGTCTTTTCGTTGCCCGGAATCGGCGTGGAGGAAAGGATCACCGTATCGCCTTTTTTGAGTTTTACGGCCTTGTGTTCCCCCGAAGCGATTCTTGAAAGAGCCGACATCGGCTCTCCCTGGCTTCCCGTGGTTATGATAACGAGCTTGTCGTCGGGTATATTCTTCGTCATTTTCAGGTCGACGAGGGTTCCCGGCGGAATGTCAAGATACCCAAGTTCAATGGCAAGGGCAACAACATTTTCCATGCTCCTTCCGGATACCGCGACCTTGCGACCGAATTTCACCGCGTTTTCGATAATCTTCTGCACCCTATGCACGTTGGATGAGAAAGTCGCGATGATGATTCTTGTCTTTGCGTTTCTGAAAATATTTTCGATAGTCTGCCCTACCACCTTTTCCGAGGCGGTAAATCCCGGTCTTGTAACATTTGTGCTGTCGCACATCATCAGCGTTACGCCCTTTTTCCCCAGCTCCGCAAGCTTTGAAAAGTCTATCGGCTCACCGTCTATCGGTGTATAGTCGATTTTGAAGTCTCCGGAGTGGAAAACTACTCCCGCAGGGGTTGTAATTGCAAGGCAAATGGAGTCTGCAATGGAGTGGGTGGTTCTGATCGTTTCGATATCAAAACATCCAAGTTTCACCTTGTCCCCTGCCGATATTGTCCTCAGATCTCCCTTGATTCCGTGCTCTTTCAGCTTGTTTTGCACAAGTCCCAGGGTCAGCCTTGTTCCGTATACGGGAATGTCGATGTTTTTCAGCAAATACGGGATCGCGCCGATGTGGTCTTCGTGACCGTGGGTAATTATCATGCCGGTGATTCTTTCCCTGTTTGCAATCAAATAGGAAAAATCCGGTATGACAATGTCGATTCCGTACATTTCGTCGTCCGGAAAGGAAAGTCCGCAGTCTATAATCATTATCTGGTCGTTGCATTCCAAAAGGGTCATGTTTTTTCCGATCTCATTTAGCCCTCCGATTGGAATAACCTTTAGTTCCGGACTCTTCCTTTTCGCATTATTATTCGTTTGTCTTTTTCTCATAAATTTTTCGTCCTTATTTTATTACGATGTTAATCAGTTTGTTCGGCACCGCAATAACCTTTACAACTGTCTTTCCATCTGTCAGCACCTTGACTTTTTCGTTTGCCAAAGCTGCTTTTTCTAACTCCTCTCTTCCAAGATTATTGGCAAGGCTCAATTTTTCCTTTACCTTACCGTTGATTTGCACAACAATTTCAACTTCGTCCTTGATCAAAGCCTTTTCGTCGTACTTGGGCCATGACATAGTCGAAATTGACTCTTTTTCCCCTATTTCTGCCCACATTTCCTCGCAAATATGCGGTGTGAACGGTGAAAGTATCAGTATAAGTTCCCTGATAGCCTTTGCGTAAAGGCTTCCGTTAAATTCAGCCTGCTCTTTATATTTATACATTTCGTTGACAAGTTCCATGATGGAGCTGATTGCGGTATTGAAGCTGAATCTGCCGCCTACGTCCTCGCTTACTTTCTTGATTGCCGCATTGAGCATATAGTTCAGCGACTTGTCCGCCGCCGTTTTTGCCTCGAAAGGCGCAATTTCGCATTGATATTTCTTCGTATATTCATATACGAGTCTCCATACTCTGGCAAGGAAACGGTAGCTTCCCTCTACTCCGGCATCTGACCAGTCAAGCTCTTTTTCCGGCGGCGCAGCAAAGAGTATGAAAAGTCTTGCGGTGTCTGCACCGTATTTTTTGATGATTTCCTCCGGGCTTACTACGTTTCCGAGGGACTTGCTCATCTTCTTTCCGTCCTTGTTTACCATGCCCTGAGTCAGGAGGTTTTTGAACGGTTCCTCGCAGTCCACGAGCCCAAGGTCATGGAGCGCCATCTGGAAGAAACGGGAGTACAGCAGGTGCAAAATCGCGTGTTCTACTCCGCCGATATACTGGTCTACGTTCATCCAGTAGTTGACCTTCTGGGAATCAAATGCTTTTTCTGTATTCTTCGGATCGCAGTATCTCAGGAAATACCATGAGGAATCAAGAAATGTATCCATTGTATCGACTTCCCTAGTGGCTTTCTTTCCGCATCTTGGGCAAGTGCAATCCTTGAATGTCTTTGAGGTTGCGATAGGCGACTCCCCTTTTCCTGTAAATTCAACATCTGTCGGGAGTTTTACAGGAAGATTTTCTTCTTTTTCCGGTACCCAGCCGCATTCTTTGCAATAGATCATCGGAATCGGGCAGCCCCAATATCTCTGGCGGGAAATCAGCCAGTCTCTGAGCTTGTAGTTGACCTTTCTGTGTCCGAGTCCTTCTCTTTCTGCCTTGTCAATCATGTATGGAATTGCATCCGAGGATTTCATTCCGGTGATTTCGCCGGAGTTGATCATAATTCCGGAAGCAGCGCACGCCTGAGTAAGGCTGTTCACATCAACCTCAGGGTCCTGCGGGTCAACAACGGGGATAATATCTATACCAAATTTAGTCGCAAAGTCGAAGTCTCTCTGGTCGTGAGCCGGTACGCCCATTACGGCGCCGGTTCCGTAGCCCATCAAAACATAGTCTGCGATATAAATAGGCATTTCTTTGTGTGTGAACGGATTGATGGCATACTTTCCGATAAATACGCCCGTCTTTTCGTTTGAGGTCGAAGTCCTCTCAATCTCGTTCATGTGTTTTACTTTGTCAATATATTCAAGAACCGGCTGCTCGTATTCCGTGCCCTTGACATTTTCAAGAACCGTCGGATATTCCGGTGCCAGAACCATGAACGTAGTTCCATAAATCGTGTCAACTCTGGTTGTGAAGACCGTCAGTTTCTCGTCGGAATCCTTCATCTCAAAGTCCACTTCGCAGCCATAGGAACGACCGATCCAGTTTTTTTGCATTACCTTAACCTTGTTTGGCCAGCCGTCAAGCTTTCCGTTGTCGAGGTTCTCAAGCAGTCTGTCTGCATAATCGGTGATTTTCAGGTACCACTGGGAGAGGTTCTTCTTTGTGACCGGAGTCTTGCATCTTTCGCAGGCGCCCTCTACAACCTGCTCGTTGGCAAGCACCGTCTGGCAGCTCGGACACCAGTTTACGGGATTTTCTTTCTTGTAAGCCAGTCCCTTCTTGTAGAACTGAATAAAAATCCACTGCATCCACTTATAGTAATCTTCGTGGCAGGTTGCGACTTCTCTATCCCAATCGTAGCTTAGGCCAAGCTGCCTGAGCTGAGCTTCCATCTCGTGAATATTGTCCCATGTCCATATGCTCGGATGTGTGCCATGCTTGATTGCCGCATTTTCGGCAGGAAGTCCGAATGAGTCAAAGCCCATGGGATGAAGCACGTTGTAGCCGTCCATTTTCTTGAATCTTGCCACCACGTCGCCGATAGAGTAGTTTCTCACATGACCCATGTGGAGCTTTCCCGACGGATAAGGGAACATTTCCAGCACGTAGTATTTTTCCTTGCTCTCGTCCTCGGTAGTCTTAAAGAGCTGCTTTTCTTCCCAATATTTTTGCCATTTTTCTTCTATTTGCGTAAAATCATATCTTTCGTTCATTTTCTGTTATTCCTCCACTTCGATGATTTCGCAATCTCCCCAAATTTTTTCAAGGTTGTATTTTTCTCTCATTTCCTTGGTGAAGAGGTTTACGATGATATCACCGAAATCCATCAAAATCCACCCGGAGTTTTGTTTTCCCTCAACGGATTTTACCAGCAGTCCATCCTTTGCGAAGGCTTCTTCAACCTCATCCACAAGGGTATTTATCTGTCTTTCGGAGGTTCCCGAACAGATTACGAAATAGTCCGCAAACGAGGCTTTTTCGCTGATGTCGATGATAAGAATGTCCTGTGCTTTCTTTTCCGACAGGGTTTTTCCCGCTAAAACGGCATAATCTCTATTTGTCATTTACATTCTCCCTTTCATTTATTTTTCTTTCAAGATACTCTTTTGCGAGTATAGTTTCTTCGTCCAAATAATTTCCGCTTGACCTGACAAAGTCGATGGTGTTCGTAAGAGACATGAGGCAAGCCTTGTCGAGATCCGTCTTTGCCACATGTCTGAGTTCGTTAACTCCTGGATACATTCTGTTTGGCTCGATGGCGTCCGCAAGGTAGATAACCTCCTCCAGCAGAGACATTCCGGCTCTTCCCGTAGTATGATAGGAAACTGCGTTTATGATGTCCTGATCTTCGATGTCAAAATCTCTCTGCATGATAATCGCCGCCACTTTTCCGTGGGCGAGGTTGCGGTTATCGAGATATTTGTCCGCAAGTCCCAGACTTTTTACATAATAATTCATGGTTTTTTCCGGAACGCCTCGGTACATATCGTGGAAAAGCGCAGCAATTTCAGCCTTTTTCTCGTCCGCGCCGTATTGACGGGCGAGCTTTATGGCGGTCTTTCTTACACCCTCGGTGTGTACTTTTCTTTTCTCGGAAAAATTTCTCTCGATATACTCCTTAATCTCCTTGATAGAGTCCATGTTCCTCAATGTACCTTTCTACTTTTTCCGGCACAAGCCCCTTTGCCGGTTTGCCCTCTCTGTATCTTTGCCGAATCATGCTGGATGAAATGTCCGGCATCTCAGCGGTGAGTTTGACAACGTTTGTGCCATATTTTTCTTTGTATTCCGCAATTTTTGCATTTAGTTCGTCTTCGCGGCAGCCGGGTCTTACGCTCACTACAAAGGAAAAATTCCGTAATAAATCGACGCCTTTGTACCAAGTGTCTATTATAATAAAAGCGTCTGTTCCAGTTATGAAGAAAATCTCGCTTTGCGCGTAAATTTTTTTAAGTTCCGTCAGGGTGTCGTAGGTGTAAGAAACCTCTGCCCTGTCCGTTTCAAGGGTTGAAACCTCTGCGTGTCCTACCTCCGCAAAAGCAAGCCTTGCCATTTCCAGCCGCTGTTCATCGTCCGTCACACGGTTTTGCTGCTTAAAGGGCTGAATATACGCAGGCATCACGATCAGCTTTTCCAAATTTGCCTCGGTGATAGCCGCCATGCCGAGAGCGATATGCGCCATGTGAGCAGGATCAAAGGTTCCGCCCAAAACCCCTATGCGCCCGGCGTTCATTATTTTGTCGTGATTCCAAGCTCGTCAAGCTGCGCCTGATCAACCGGCGACGGTGCGCTGGAAACGAGGCACTGAGCGTTCTGATTCTTCGGGAACGCGATGACTTCTCTGATGGATGGTTCCCCAAGAAGCAGCATCACGAATCTGTCAAGGCCATAAGCAAGTCCCGCGTGAGGCGGAGCGCCGTATTTGAAGGCTTCGATCAGGAAGCCGAATTTTTCGTCGCATTCTTCCTTTGTAAGCCCCAGCACTTCAAACATCTTTGCCTGCAAGTTCTTGTCATGGATTCTCACGGAACCGCCGCCAAGCTCAACGCCGTTCAAAACGATGTCATAAGCATCAGCCTTCACTGCCAGCGGGTCGGTGTCTAAGAGATCAAGCTGATCCAGCTTCGGGCAGGTGAACGGATGGTGCATCGCCTTTAGGGAGTGGTCTTCTTCGTCTTCCTCGAACATCGGGAAGTCAACTACCCACAGCAAATTGTATTGATTGTCGTCCAGAAGTCCCATTCTCCTTGCGCATTCTCTCCTGAGGAATCCCAGAGAATCGTAGGTTACCTTGGCTCTATCCGAGCAGATGAAAATAAGGTCGCCTGTCTTTGCATCGAAGACCTTTGCGATTTCGGCAAGTTCCTCTTGGGAGAAGAACTTATCCACGGAGGATTTAAATTCTCCTTCGTTTACACGAATCCAAACAAGGCCTTTCGCTCCGTAAGCTTTTGTCATATCTGTAAGTTTATCGATATCTTTTCTGCTGAACTTTTCTGACCCGCCGGTAACGCAGATTCCTCTCACGTCGCCGCCACCTGCGAGGCAGTCTGTGAATACCTTGAAATTGCAATCTTTTACCGTGTCATTTAGTCTCTTAAGCTCAAATCCGAAACGGGTGTCAGGCTTGTCGGAGCCATAGCGTTCCATAGCCTCGTCCCAGGTGATTCTCGGAAGCGGCAAGCTTATTTCAACGCCTTTAAGCTCCCTGAAAACCTTTGCAAGGAAGCCCTCCTGGATTGCGATTACATCGTCCTGATCCACGAAGGACATTTCGAGGTCGATCTGTGTAAATTCAGGCTGTCTGTCCGCCCGGAGGTCTTCGTCTCTGAAGCATTTTACGATCTGCATATATCTGTCGGTTCCGCCCACCATCAAAAGCTGCTTGAAAAGCTGCGGTGATTGAGGCAGTGCGTAGAACTCGCCGGGATAAACTCTCGACGGAACGATGTAGTCTCTTGCGCCCTCCGGAGTTGATTTGATGAGCATCGGAGTTTCAACCTCTGTGAACCCGTTTTCGTCAAAATAGTCTCTGGCGCACTTGCAAACCTTGTGTCTGAAGGTAAGATTTCTTTGCATCTTCATCTTGCGCAGATCGAGATAGCGGTATTTGAGTCTCAGGTTGTCGTCAACATTGTCGTCGTCCTTGATATAGATCGGCGGTGTATCCGCTTCGGAATAAAGCACGAGATCGCTTGCAAATACTTCGATTTCGCCTGTCGGAATGTTCTCATTCTTTGCGCTTCTTTCCTTTACAACGCCCTTGATGCCGATTACATATTCGCTTCTGAGAGCGTCCGCCTTTTCGAAAAGCTCCTGCGGGATTTTGTCGTCAAATGTAACCTGCACGATGCCTGTCTTGTCCCGCAAGTCCACAAAGATCAGACCTCCCAGGTTCCTTCTCTTTGCAACCCAGCCGTTCAAAACGACTTCCTGATTTGCGTTTTCGATATTCAGCGTGCCGCACATATGGGTTCTCTTAAAAATCTTGCTCATCTTTTTTCTTCCTTTTTACTTCTTTATCTTCTGGCTAAATTCTGCTTTTTAATTCGTCTATAAGCTCGTCAAATTTAACTTCGGTCTGCTCGCCCTTTTCCATATCTTTAAGGGTTGCGACTCCGTTTTCAAGCTCATTGTCACCGATTACCACGGCGTATCTTGCTCCCAGTCTGTCGGCATATTTGAACTGACCCTTGAAATTTCTCTGGAGGTCGTCTATCTGACATTTTACGCCGTTTCTTCTCAGGTCAAAGAGCAGCTTCTGTCCGTAGAGCTTCGCCGCCTCTCCCATGGTGGCGATAAAGATATCGCAGTCTGCCGGCTTTGGAATTTCAACGCCGTTTGCTTCCATGAGCATAAGGAGTCTTTCCTTTCCAAGACCGAAACCAACTCCCGGAATAGGAGGCCCTCCAACCTCCTCTACGAGATTATCGTATCTTCCTCCGCCGCAAACGGTTCCCTGTGCGCCAAGGCTGTTTGTGACAAACTCAAACGCCGTCTTGGTATAGTAGTCAAGACCTCTTACGATCTTAGGATTTACAACATAAGGTATTCCGATGGCTTCGAGATTCTTCTGCAAATCTTCAAAGGCTTTTTTGCAGTCGTCGCAGAGGAAATCAATCATCATCGGCGCACCCTGAACCAGTTCCTGATCGATCGGGCTCTTGCAGTCGAGGATTCTCATCGGATTCTTTTCATATCTTGACTTGCAGGTGTCGCAAAGCTGGTCGTATTTCGGCGCTAAGAATTCTTTGAGCGCTTTTCTGTGCTTTGCCCGGCATTCAGGACAGCCCACGGAGTTGATCTCAAGTGTGAGGTCTGTGACTCCCATGGAAGTAAGGAAATCGTAGCCGATGGCGATGATTTCCGCATCCGCAACCATGTTCGGCGTTCCGAAGGTTTCCACTCCGAACTGGTGGAACTGTCTGAGGCGTCCCGATTGCGGCTTCTCATAGCGGAAGCACGGAATATCGTAATACAGCTTGATGGGCTGCACCTCGGCATACTGCTTGTGTTCGATAAACGCCCGCACCGCCGGAGAAGTTCCCTCAGGCTTCAGTGTAATCGAACGTCCGCCGTGATCCTCAAAGGTATACATTTCCTTTTGGACGATGTCGGTAGTATCCCCCACGCCTCTCTGGAATAATTCTGTATGTTCAAATATCGGAGTTCTGATTTCTTTGAAACCGTATCTTTCGCAGATTTCTTTCCATTTCTTTTCGATGTAGTGCCACTTGTACACCTGATCCATCATAATGTCTTTTGTTCCCTTAGGAGCATTTGTTAACATGCTATCTTACCTCCTTAAATATTTTTTGTTCTTTTCTATCCAGCATTTCCGCAAGTCGGGAAATATAGATTTCATAATTTGATACGTTTGGCACCCGTTCCAGCCTGTTCTCCGCGGGATAATACATCTTGCTGATTCCTCCGGCGCCCATGGCGATAATGGTCTGTTTTTCTTCCATTATGCGGATGTTATACAGGGACGGCGTGCGCTCCTTGCAGTAGCCCACATTTTCGAAGGCTCCTGCCATGTGTTTTTGCCTGTAAAGATAATAGGGTCTAAATCCCGCATCTCTCAGCTTCTTCTTTGCTATTTCAAGCATCTTTGCCACTTCCCTTGACTTTTTATAATGAAAGTCTTTGTCAAGTTCCACCAGCCGCGAAGCCCGCTTTACCGCAAGGGTATGAACTGTTATGTTTTCTGGGGCAAGAGCGATTATCTCTGCAAGGGTTTTGGCAAAATCCTGCGGAGTTTCCTCCGGAAGTCCGGCAATGAGATCCGCATTCACTATGGGAATGCCTACCTGATCTGCCCGCTTAAACGTCTTGACTATATCGCCTGGATTATGCTGTCTTCCGATAAGCGCAAGCGTTTTCTCTTTCATAGATTGGGGATTTATGCTGATTCTCTCGATCCCGTGCCTATGAATCGCTTCCAGTTTCTCGTATGTAATGGTGTCCGGACGCCCCGCCTCAACGGTAAACTCCCTGACGTTTGTCTGGTCGATATTTTCTTCGACGGTTTTCAGCAAGTCATCAAGCTGCTCTGCCGTAAGGGTTGTGGGGGTTCCGCCGCCGATGTATATGCTCTCAGCAGAAAGCCCCGTCTCTGCCATTCTCTTTCCCACATAGCGTATCTCTGTTTTCAGGGCTTCCAGATACCTTGCTATCTCCTCATCTCCCACCTGATTTGATGTGAAAGAGCAATACAGGCATCTTGTGGGACAGAATGGAATCCCTATATAGATTCCCACCGAATTTTTCGGTGGCTCGCCGCAGCTTGCCTGCTGATATTCGTAAGTTTCTATCAATAAATCAATCTTTTCGGGGGCAAGGAGATATGTGTCTCTAAGCTCTCTCTCCACAGCTTCCCTGCTTCCAAGCCTTTGGAAAAGCTCGCCTGTGAGCTTTACGGGTCTTACGCCGGTCAGGATCCCCCACTCCGGCTTTTCTCCGGTTAACTGATGAAGTTTATTGTAAATCTCACGTTTTATCTCGTTTTTGTCCGCGGAAAGGCTTTCGTTAAATACAATTTTCTCGCTGACCTCAGAAGCTCCGGCTTCCACTGCCTCGGCAAGTTCTGCTTCTTTCGGCTCCGTCTCCGCAAGCTCAGTCTCCGCAAATTCCGCCTCTGTGTATAGCCTAAAGTCTTCGGGTCTTAGGAAAATCTTTATAAGCTCCCCGTAATCGTATTTGTTCTGAGCATTTTTTATGATGATATTATACAAAAGGATTTCCTTTCTTTTCGTCTCCGATGGTGGATTTCTCCATGTGTCCCGGCAGCACTACGGTGTCGTCGGGAAGCACAAAAAGGCGCTTTTTGATGGAATTTACAATCGCTTCAAAGTCCCCGCCGTAAAAATCAGTTCTCCCTATGGAATATCTGAACAGCGTATCACCGCTGAAAAGATATCCGTTAACATATATGCACATTCCGCCCTTTGTGTGGCCCGGCGTATGGATGAAATGAAGCTCCACATTGCCTACTTTCAGGCTTTCGCCGCCCTTTACCCAAATGTCTGCTTCCAAAGTAATGGGCTTTGGAAACATCTCTGCGGAACAGTTAAGCTCCCCGTCTGCCAGCATTTCCTTTTCCTTTTCGTGAGCCACTAACTTTGCCGAAGCAAAATCCCGTTTGAATCTCTCCACTCCGCCTATGTGGTCACCATGCCCGTGGGTCAGGATAATATATTCTATATCAAGTCCAAGATCCATCGCCAGTTTGCTCAGTTTCGGGGAATAGTCCCCCGGATCCACGATAAATCCCTTGTTTGTTTCCTCGTCGTATACCAGATATGTGTTGACCTGAATCGGTCCCGTTACATAGCTTTCAATTTTCATTATCTACCTCTCTGTGCCTTAATCTATTATATTTCTAATTATATTTCTTTATATTTCTAAAAACATCTCTAAAAATTATTAAAAAAGCTTCTTGCTGTCCAGCAAAATCGTTACCGGGCCGTCGTTATGTATTTCCACAAGCATCTCTGCCTGGAAAATGCCGGTTTCAACTTTTAGTCCTTTTTCTTTCAGCCGCTTGTTGAAATATTCGTATAATCTTTTGGCTTCTTCCGGTCTTGCCGCCTTTATATAGCTGGGTCTTTTGCCCTTGCGTGCATCCGCCAGCAGTGTAAACTGAGAAACGGACAAAATCTCGCCGCCTATATCAATAACAGACAGGTTCATGACCCCTTCCTCATCGTCGAAGATTCGAAGCCCCGCTATCTTATCTGCAATATAGTCTGCGTCCTTTTCGATATCTCCATCCTCAACACCGAGGAGCACCATGAGGCCCTTTTCTATTGCTCCGGTCACGGTATTTTCAACGGTTACCTTTGCGTCTGTCACTCGCTGCACAACTGCTCTCATAAATTTTCAAAAGCCTCCTCTATGATTTTGCCCTGTAAACCTGAGTTACACCGCTGATGTTTCTCAGGCTACGCAAAACCTTTTGCATTTCCTGTGTACTGGATATGGAAAGGGTTATGGTCATCACCAGGCTTCCGTCCTTGCCGCTCTTTGCGTTTACTCCAGAAAGATGAATGTCCATATCCTCGCAAACCCTTGAAATATCCGAAAGCATGCCCTTTCTGTCGTTTCCTATTATGCAAATATCCGCATTGTAGGATTTTCCCGCTTTGAGGTCTTCCCACTCAACATGGATAAAACGCTGTTTTTCTTCCTCCGGAAGCGCCACGATGTTCGAACAGTCGCATCGGTGAACGGAGATCCCTCTGCCCTTTGTGATGAAACCGATGATATCGTCCCCCGGCACAGGGTTGCAGCATTTTGCCAACTTTATCATCAGATTGTCTGCGCCCGCAACTACGATGCCCGGATTGTCCTTTGATCTACGCTCAAGCTTCGCCTTTCGCGCCTCTGCCGCCTTGATTTCGTCGATGACTGCTTCGTTTGACTTTATCTCGGTATGATTTTCTTCGGAATAATATCCAAAGAGCAGGTTCGCGAACTTGCTCACAAGCGAGCCGCCGTTTGCAAGCTGGGTGTAGGCTTCGTCGGTGTTGGCGTAGTTCATTGCCTTCAGCGCCTTGTTTATAAATGCGGATTTTGTGAAGCCCGACGGTTCATAGCCTTTTTTGCGTATATATTTGTCGAGGAGGTCTTTGCCTTTCTCGATGCTTTCTGATTTGTTTTCTTTTTTGAGCCAGCCTCTTATTTTGTTTCTAGCGTTGGAACTTTTGGCAATTTTCAGCCAGTCAACGCTTGGCCCCGATGAGTTTGCGGAGGTTACAATTTCAACGATATCACCGTTTTGCAGTGTGTAATCGATGGTAACCATCTTTCCGTTCACCTTGGCGCCCACGCATTTGCAGCCGATTGCCGAGTGAATCTTGAATGCAAAGTCAAGCGGAGTTGAGCCTGCCGGGAGCTCTATAACGTCTCCTCGCGGCGTGAAAACGAATACCTGACTTGCGAAAAGATCCATTTTCATGGTTTCTAAGAAATCCTTCGGGTCGTTTATGTCCTGCTGCCACTCAAGGGATTGCCTGAGCCATGCAAGTTTTATGTCATCATTGGATGCGTCGCCTGTGGTATTCCCCTCTTTGTATTTCCAGTGGGCGGCAATACCGTATTCGGCAACTTTATGCATCTCGTATGTTCTTATCTGAATTTCGAATGGTTCGCCGTTATCTCCGATTACCGTGGTATGCAGAGATTGGTACATATTCGGCTTCGGCATGGCGATGTAGTCCTTGAACCTGCCCGGAATCGGCTTCCACATGGTATGGACGATTCCAAGCACCGCGTAACAGTCTTTTACACTTTCTACAATTATTCTTACAGCAATCAGGTCAAAGATTTCGTCAATCTGTTTATTCTGGAACTTCATTTTGCGGTATATGCTGTAATAGTGTTTTGCTCTGCCATAAATATCATAATGCAGATTCATATCATCGAGGGACTCCCTGATTTCACCGATTACGGTATTGATGGTCGCCTCCCGTTCTTCTTTTCGCTTGTTTACCTTTTGTTTGAGGTCTTCAAATTCCGCAGGATGCAGATATTTCAGAGCCAGGTCTTCAAGCTCAAATTTAACCTTTGAAATACCAAGCCTCCCTGCAAGTGGCGCGTATATTTCAAGGGTTTCGTTGCATTTTTCAACGATTTTTTCCGGTTTCATGTATTCCATTGTTCTCATATTGTGTAGCCTGTCTGCCAATTTTATTATGAGAACTCTGATGTCCTTTGACATGGCGAGGAACATCTTGCGGAAATTCTCCGCCTGGATCTCCTCTTTGGATTCAAATTTTATTGTACCCAATTTTGTAACACCGTCTACCAAAAGAGCAATCTCCTCGCCAAAATCGGCGACGAGTTGCTCCCTTGTGTATTCCGTGTCTTCAACAACATCATGCAAAAGCCCACCCACGATTGTAGCGTCGTCCATGCCCATGTCTACCAGAATCAGCGCAACATTGATGGGGTGTATAAAATACGGTTCCCCACTTTTTCTGAGCTGACCCTCGTGTAGGGTTTGAGCTTTGTCAAACGCTCTGCCAATCAAATCGGTGTTGTATTTAGAATTTATATTCAGTATTTTTTCTAAAAACTCGGCCTTTGTAATCATCGATGTCTCCTGTCAGTTAGTATTCTTAGTTTGCTTTGGACTTCTTTGCCGTATTTTTCAGGTATTTTGAGCCTTCGTCCTTTTTGCAGAGGTCATAGTACAGCGGGCTGCAAATAAAGATCGAGGAAGCGCAGCCTACGATTACGCCTACCATAAGTGGAATTATAAATTCCCGAATGGAGGATGATACCATGATGCAAAGAGGAATCATTACAACCAGCGTCGTCAGTGAAGTCATGATAGTTCTGTTCAGAGTCTGGTTGATACTCCTGTCAATGTTGATCTCACTACTTTCTCTCGGATTAATGGTCTTGTTTTCTCTGATACGGTCAAAGATTACGATGGTATCGTTGATGGAATATCCCACCAATGTCAGTATCGCCGCGATGAACGGGTTATTTACGGTGAAGCCGAATATCGCGTAGAATGCAATTACGATCAGCACGTCGTGAACAACGCCGGCAACCGCGGAAAATCCGTACTTCCATGATTTGAATCTGAATATGATATAAATCAGCATACCGATGGAAGCGATGATTATAGCTTTGAGGGCGTTCACTTTAAGTTCGTCGCCTACAGACGGTCCGAACTGCTCGGAAGCAAGAATGCTCTCGTCGGTGATTCCGTAAGCCTCCTCAAGGGTCGCAATAATCTCGTTTCTCTGGGAGTTATCAAGGGACTCAATGGTCTTTATGATAACCTGAGTATTTCCCTCGCCTGCGTAAATGATTTGCGGGTCAAGTTCATATTCTTCCAAAGTCTTTTCTACATCCTCAATGGCTACCTGTTTGCCAAGCTCGATCTGGAACGTAGTGCCTCCGGTAAAGTCGATACCGTAGTTCATGCCGAAGATTACAGACCAAAGGAGGCCCACAACGATAATCGTCACGCTGACAATGTAGAATATCTTTCTATGTTTAATAAATGAGAAAGTCTTATTAAGCACCTGCTTCGGGGTTCCGTCTTCGTTAACGCCGAAGTATTTGTTCTTTGCAAATTTTTCGCTGTTTGCAAGGAGCGAAATGAAGAGCTGTGTAATAACTACAGCCGTGAAAATACTGATGATAATACCGATCATCAATGTAAGGGCGAAGCCTTTTACCGAGGTGGTACCTACTTCGTAAAGCACAACCGCCGCGATAAGGGTTGTAATCTGAGCGTCCAGTACCGTGCTGAGGGCGTTCTTGAAGCCCGCGTCAACTGCAACGCGAATGGACTTGCCTGCGCAAATCTCTTCTTTGATTCTCGCAAATATGATTACGTTTGCGTCTACCGCCATACCTATGGAAAGTATCAACGCCGCTATTCCCGGCAATGTAAGTACAACGTTAAATGCAACCATCGACCAAAGGAACATGATTACATAGAGCAGCAGCGCAATGTCTGCGATAAAGCCAAGCATTCCGTAGAAAATAATCATGATGAAGAATACGATCGCAAGACCAATGGCTCCCGCTACGATTGACTTGTCAAGAGCGTCTGCTCCCACTGTTGCTGCCTGCACTGAGGACTGAACTTCAACCAATTCTACAGGAAGCGCGCCGCCTCTGATAAGAGCCGCCGTCATAGTAGCTTCTTCCTTGGAATAATTCCCTGTCATTTCACAGCTTCCGCCGCTGATAACGCTCTGCACTCTCGGATTTACAACGATTTCGTCGTCAAGTACGATGGCGATTTCGTTGGCGCTGAGGCCGTCGATGGTCGGAGTTACTTCCTGATTATATGCTTTTCTTGTTCCTTCTTCAAAGAGAGAAGCTCCCTCGCTGTCAAATTCGAGGAGTATCTTGTAATAGCTTCCGTCTGTTGCAACCTGCGCGTCCTTTACATGGCTGCCGTCCAGTACGACCGAGCCGTCCGCCAAGATGAAATAGAGCTGCGCAGTTTTGCCGATTGCCTGAATCGCCTCGTCTGCGTCCTCAACACCCGGCATCTCGACTCTGATACGGTTTGTGCCCTCAATGGTTACGGAAGCTTCCGCAACGCCCATCTGGTTAACACGGTTATCCAGTACGGCTCTTGTCTGCTCCATAAGCTCCTTAAGCTCGTCCCCTGTTTCGTCTGTCTGAGCCTCCATTACAACATAAACGCCGCCATTTATGTCAAGGCCGTATTTCAGGGTGTCTTTGACTGATGTTATGGCATCATCTTTAGATTGGTCACCTATGCCAAAAAGGGTGACATACCAGCCGAACACAAGTACAACGATTACCAGCACGGCAAGAATTCTTTTAAGCTTTACACTCATTTCTAAAACCTCTCATTATTAAAATATCTGTTAATGCACCTAATACGGGCATTTTATTTTACATTCCATTCTACTACTTTTTGGGGGATTATACAAGCCTAAATGTGCATTTTTCAACAAAAAAATCGAGTTTATATGAGAAAAAACGAATTTGCCGGGGCAAAAATAAATGAGGCAAAAGAAAAGACCCCGATTTCTCGGAGCCTGTTATATGCGTGTATGTATTATTCGTTTTCGGAGGCGTTAACAGCCGCTTCGTTAGCCGCTTCTTTCAAAACTTCTTCGGAAGCAGGTTCTGCCGGAGTCTCGGCTACTTCAACTTTAACTTCCTCCTTTGCCTTTTCGGCCTTATCTGCTTCTTCTACGTCCGAAGACTTTCTGAGCTTTTTAGGCAGAGTCTTCTTTGGCTCGTCCTCTTCTTCGTAGCTGACTGCTGTTCCGCGCTTTGCCGATTCTTTGGTAACGGTGGAAACCGCCCATCTCATCATCTCGAACTTAACTTTATCTGCTCCGACCTGTACGACGATTGTTTCGTCCTTTGTCTTTACAATCTTGCCGCACAAACCGCCGATTGTTACGATTTCATCTCCTACGGTAAGGCTGTTTCTCATGTCTTTAATCTGCTTATCTTTTTTCTTCTGAGGTCTGATCATCAGGAAATACATCAGCACGAATATTAAAATAATTGGTAACAGATTAACTAATGTTTCAGTCATAAAACAACTCTCCTCTCGAGCAATTAAAATGGTGCCGGCGATGGGGGTCGAACCCATACGGTGTTGCCACCACGGGATTTTGAGTCCCGCACGTCTGCCAATTCCATCACGCCGGCGTATTCACCGTTGCTTTTCGTTTGCAACGGTTCAATTATACCATAAGCAGCGTCACATTACAAATATTTTTTTCATATTATCGTCACTTTTTTATGCTTTTTTAGACATTTTTATACTTTTTTTGAAAAGCCTATGAAAAACACGCCCTTATTCGCTTACAATTTCTTTCCAGCTCCAGGTGTTGCAGTTTTTATAAATATTGTTGAAAGTAGGCAGTTCTTCCGCTGTAAAGGTTAAAATACCAACAAGTCCCATTTTCTTGTAGCACAGCGCATAATACGGCAGTTCATCGAGCAAGGCTTCCTTTAGCTTGGTGTATTTTTCTTTCTGCTCTTCTTCGTCATAGAGCCTTTCCAGTTCTCCGGATTTGGTATAGAGCTCCGCGTTATAATAGCTCCAGTCGTTTTTCCCGTTAAAGAACTCCCGCAAATCATAGGTTTCTTCCATTTCGCATCCCGCAACCAGCAAATCAAAATTCCCGGAAGCCACCGCCTGTTTATATCGGTTGGCAGGCAGAGCCTTTATGTCCGTCTTGAAGCCCAGGGTTTCCATGTTCTTGGCTATATTTTTACATGCCGACATTCTCTGGGAATTGGATTTTTTTACAAGTAACGTAAGGGTTATATTATTCCCTGCCGAGTCTTCCAAAAATCCGTCGCCGTCAGAATCCTCGATTCCTGCTTTCGTCAGCATTTCCATCGCCATGTCGTAGTTATAGGCGCTGAGGCTTCCCGTGTCCTGTACTCCCAAAAAGTTAGGATAATATAGCGTGTCGGTGATAACCGCGTCCGAAGCGTATGAATTTTTTATTATCTTTTCGTTGTCTATTCCGTAGGCGATTGCCTTTCGGGTTTCCTTCGACATATAAGATTTCTTCGTATTGAAAACCACAAACTCCACCTGTCCGGATATGACATCGTACATATTGAGCTTCTTGTCCTTTACTGTGGAATACCTGTCCGTGGATTCGTCTATATAGCAGGTGACCTCGTTTATCGCGGTCAGCGACGACTTGTAGGATTTGTCAGGCAAAATATTGAACTGAAGCCGGTTTGAAGCCGCCCCGTCATAATAATCTTCGTTCGGCTTTAATTTAAGCTTTTTCAGGTAGTCATAGGATGAATACCGATACATTCCGGTACCCACAGGCTTGAAACTGTCCGTGTCTGTAACGAACTGATATGGCGAACTGTATCCCGTTGAGGAAACAATGGGAAATGTCAAAATATCCAGCGAACAGTTGTAATTATTGTTGAAATAAATAGTAAGTTCCCTGTTGCTTTTTACATTTACATACATTATTCTGGAACATTTATTATAATACGGTGATTTGCTGCCTGCCTGTTTTATCGCATTAACCGTAAAGCGCACGTCCTCCGCCTTTAGGGTCTTCCCTGAATGCCACTTTACATCTTTTTTTAGTTTGATTGAAACATAGGCTTTCTCCGTATTTACCTCGTAGCTTTCTACCAATTTGGGAACCGCATTCATGTTGCCGTCCAGTTCAAACAGCCCGTCATAAATCAGCTTTGAAATATAATAAACGTCCTCGCTTTGGGATACCAAGGGATTGAGGGTGTCGAATCTTTCCGCGGCAAAATAAAGGGTGGTCATTTCTTTGTATTTGACATCGGGGTCGATGTTCAGCACTTCCTCTTTGTATATTTCCACACTGGAAAGAATGACGGCGGAAATCAGGATTGCAGCCAGTATCCATATCCAACTTTTTTTGATAAAACTATTGAATTTTGACATTTTCCTCTTCTCCGTTCTTCAATCTGTCAATTTCCCTGTCAAGCCGTCTGTAGAGATGCTCTCTATCCCCCGAATTGTCAATTATTCGGTCTGCAAGGGCTTTTTTCTCTGCAAGGGACATTTGGTTCTCCATTCGGCTTTTTATATCCGCCTCGTTCATGTCATCGCGAGTTTTCACCCTTTCGATTATCGTCTCCGGTTCCGCAGCCACCAGCCAGTTTTCGTCGGTATATTTCTGCATACCGCATTCAAAAAGCAGCGGGGCGTCCAAAATCGCTATCCCCTTGAAGTCCTCTCTTTTCAGTTCTTCCATTCTGTCCAGCGTTATTTTGATAACGGCATCCGTTATTATTTTTTCCAGCTTTTCTTTCTGCAGGGGATTTGCAAAAACATATCTTCCCAGCTTTTTTCTGTCCAGTTCTCCGTCCTCTGAAAAAAACTCCTCACCGAAGGTTTCTTTCAGGATTTCAAGATAGGGACTGTCCTTTTCCGTGAGCTTTCGTGAAATTTTGTCTGCGTCTATTATCAGGCAGCCCTTTTGTTCGAGATATGCGGAGGCGGTGGATTTGCCGCTGCCGATTCCTCCGGTAAGTCCTATAATCTTCATTTTTACGCTTTTATGCCTGCTTTCCATGTTCTGTCTGTTATGTCTACTTCAAATCGTACCATGTGTTGCCAGTGTTAAGCTCCGCCGCAAGCTTCACGGAAAGCTCCGCCGCATTTTCCATATTTCTCGTAAGCAGTTCTTTTATTTCTTCTTTTTCCGAAGCCGAAGCGTCGATAATGAGCTCGTCGTGAACCTGAAGTATGAGTTTAGAGTTTGGATGCTTCTCCTTTAACTCATTATAAACCCGTATCATGGCGAGTTTTATGATATCCGCGGCGCTGCCCTGTATCGGTGTGTTCATGGCAAGCCTCTCCCCCAGCTGACGGGTCATATAAGCCGAAGCGTTTATCTCGTGTATCGCCCGCTTTCTTCCCATCATGGTGGTTGCAAAGCCCGTTTCCCTGCAAATTCTTATCTGCTCGTCCATATATTCCTTTACTTTGCTGTGTTTTGCAAAATATGCGTGGATATAGTCCTCCGCTTCTTTTCGGCTTATGTGAAGCTCCTCGCTGAGTCCGAATCCGCTCATTCCGTAGATTACCCCGAAATTTACGGCTTTCGCCCTGCTTCTGTCAAGTGGCGTTATTTCTTCCGGCGGAATCCCCAAGACACGGGACGCCGTAGTTCTGTGAATGTCCTCGCCGTTGTTGAATGATTCTATGAGGCTTTCGTCCTCGGAAAGAGCCGCAAGAACCCTAAGCTCGATCTGGGAGTAGTCCGCTCCCACAAGTATATGACCCTCGGACGCCGTAAACGCCTTGCGAAGATTTCTTCCCAGCTCCTGTTTGATGGGTATGTTCTGCAAATTCGGCTCGGTGCAGCTTATTCTGCCCGTGGCGGTTACGGTCTGGCGGAAGTGCGCCCTTATCTTTCCGTCGGCGGAAATAAGCGGTTTCATGCCCTCCACATAGGTGGAATTTAGCTTCGTCAGGTTCCGGTATTCGAGAACCGCAGGAACTATCGGATGCTTATCCTTGATTTTTTCGAGGATTTCCGCGCCGGTGCTGTAGCCTCTCTTTGTTTTTTTGCCCGCCGGCAGCTTAAGTTCTTCAAAGAGAACTTCCCCAAGCTGAATCGGCGAGTTTATATTAAACTTTCGCCCCGCAAGGTCATAAATTTTGATTTCAAGCTCTTCTATCTTTTCTTTCAGTTCTTTTCCGAATTCATCCAAAAATTCCTTCTCGGATCTCACACCGCAAACTTCCATGGCAGCCAAAACCTCGATGAGAGGCAGTTCTATTTTGTAAAGCACTGCAGAAAGGTTTTCTTCTTCTACGGATTTCTTTTGGATCGCTACTATTTTTCGGGTGATGTCTCCGCATATCGCTCCATACTCGCCGTATCTTTGAGAATTATCGGAAAACATATCCATCTGCTGCATATCTGCCGAAACAAATTCTTCCAACTCAGGCAAATTTACATGGAGCTTTTCCAACGCCAAAGTTTTTAAATCATATTTATTTTTAGCCGCATCCAGCACATATTCTGCTATCGCCGTGTCGAAAACCACCTTAAACTTCGAATATCCGAAGAACATCAGGGCGTACAAATCGTCTTTTATGTCGTGTCCCATAAGATTCAGGGATAGTTTGTCTAAATATTCAATGGCTTTCGCCGCGCTGATTTTGTCGCAGTCAATGTAAAAGCCCTCTGCCTCTTCCATGAGAAATATTCCGGATATTTGCGGCTCTTTCACGTGAGCGTAGTCGCTGAAAACTTTTATGAAGACTTCTTCCTTGCCCTTGAGAGAATCCAGCCTGCAAAGTTCCTCCGCCGAGGAAATATTTGTAATGTCAATCGCCGGAGTCTCTGCCTTCACATCGGCTGCCATATCCTCTACCTTGAGGCGCTTGAGAAAGCTGTTAAATTCCAGTTTTGTATAGATTTCGATAAGCTTCTTGTAGTCCGGAGTCTCTCGCTTAAGCTCCTCAATCTCTATATCTATAGGAACGAAGCGGTTTATGGTGGCAAGCCTCTTGCTCATAACCGCAAGCTGGGCATTTTCTTCCACCTTGTTTCTCAATCCCGCCTTGGAAATTTCGTCCGTGTGTTCCAACATATTTTCTATGGAGCCGAACTGCTCAAGCAGCGCAATTCCGGTCTTTTCTCCCACTCCCGGAATCCCCGGAATATTGTCCGAAGAATCTCCCATAAGCCCTTTCAGGTCGATAAACTGGGTCGGCGTAAGTCCGTAGCGTTCCTGCATTTTCTCATCATCATAAATTTCAAAATCCGTTATTCCCTTTTTGGTTATAAGGACCTTTGTCTTGTCCGAGGCAAGCTGGAGCGCGTCCCTGTCTCCTGTAATGATCAATGGTTCAAGTCCTTCTTCCTCGCTGATTCTTGCAACTGTTCCGATGATGTCGTCCGCCTCAAATCCCTCCAGCTCAAGTGTCTTTATATTCATTGCATGCAAAACGTCTTTGAGAATCGGCATTTGCATCGCAAGCTCCGGTGGCATAGGTTTTCTGCCCGCCTTATACTGGTCGTATTCAAGATGCCTGAAAGTAGGCGCTTTCAGGTCAAAGGCGACGGTGATATATTCGGGCTCGTAATCGCTTTCGATCTTGTTCAGCATATTTATGAAACCGTAGATTCCCTGAGTGTAAATTCCCTCTTTGGTAATCATAGGTCTTTGCATGGCGTAATACGCCCGATTGATCAAACTGTTTCCGTCGATAATCACAATTCTTTTCATTATGACATTACCTTTCTTTTAGTGCAAATGCATATCCCATGGCAACAAAGATAGCGCCTCCGATGATATTTCCCAGCGTTACCGGAAGCAAATTGTTTGCAAACATACCGATCCATGTGAGATTCGACAAATCCATGGCGCCGTTCAGAGCCAAAAACAGCTCGTTTTTGCTGCCGAAAATCCCCGCAGATATAAAATACATATTCGCTATGCTGTGTTCGTATCCTGCCACAACAAAAAGCAGGATTGGGAAAAACACTCCCGCAACCTTGTCGAAAGTCCCCTGAGCCCCATGGGAAATCCATACCGCAAGGCAAACCAGCCAGTTGCACAGAATCCCACTTAGGAGGCATTGCAAGAATGACATATTTACCTTGCCCGCTGCGATTTTAACCGTCATTGCGCCCAAATATCCCTCTCCGGCATTTAGGGCTCCCGAGTAATAAACCAGCGCTGCCACAATAACCGCGCCTATGAAATTTGCTATGTAAACGATTCCCCAGTTTCTCAGCATTTTCGCCATGCTGGTTTTCTTCTGCACCAGGGCTACAGTTATCAACGTGTTTCCGGTGAAAAGTTCGGCTCCCGCAAGAACCACCATAATCAGGCCCCCAACAAAGACTACCCCCATGGCGAGTCTCCCCAAGCCGTAGGTTTCAGGATTTTCGAGCAACCCATAGCTAGCCATATTGGCGCCTGCTCCCGCAAAAGCAATGTATGCTCCTGCCATGATTCCCATAATAAGCAGCTTTGAAAAGGGCGCACTCGCGCGTTCTGCCCCTGCCTGGGCTATTTCTTCCAAAATTTCAATCGGTTTTAAGTGTCGCATATTTTTTCCCTTGTGTTTTATTATAGTATAGCTTATATTTTCGATTATTGCAAAATAAAATCCCAAATTACCGTTAAGGATATAATTGACGCCCTATCGTTCGATAGGTGGGTACCCTGTTCATTGCTTCTGTCTTCCACTCTGCGGAGGCCTGACATAATGCGCATGAAACGCGGATTCCCGTTCAATAAGTGTAGGTTCAATTATGGTTCCTCAACGTATAACCCAGGATTGCTTTTATTTTGACCTTATTCTATGTAATTATTCCACTTCAAGGTCGATGGAACAATTTGTGTAAACTTTCTGTACGTCGTCGTTATCTTCAAGAAGTTCGATCATCTTCGCCAGTTTCTTGATATCGTGTTCGTCCTTTGGTGCGGCTTCCATTGACGGTACATATTCCACGTCGGATTCTACGATTTCGTAGCCCGCCTCCGAAAGTCCGTGGTGAACGTCGGTATATGCAGACGGGTCGGTAACGATTTCGAAGCTGTCCTCGTGAACGACCATATCGTCAGCTCCCGCTTCGAGAGCCGCCTCAAGCAAAGCGTCCTCGTCTATGGCATCCGTCTTTTCGATGATGATGATTCCCTTTCTTGAGAACATATAGGATACGCAGCCCGGAGTTCCCAGGTTTCCGCCGTATTTATCAAAGGTCGATCTCACGGAAGATGTGGTTCTGTTTGTGTTGTCCGTAAGGGCTTCCACGATAACCGCAACTCCGCCGACTCCGTAGCCCTCAAAGCTGAGTTCTTCGTAAGTTTCTCCGGCAAGTTCTCCGGTTCCTTTCTTGATCGCTCTCGTGATGTTATCATTAGGCATTGAAATCGCTTTCGCTTTTTCGATTGCCAGTCTTAATGTTGCGTTGTACTCAGGATCTCCGCCCGCTTTCGCTGCTACTGTGATTGCTCTTGCGTATTTTGTGAACATTGCGGCTCTTTTAGAGTCCTGCGCGGCCTTTCTGCCTGCGATTGTACCGTGTCTTCCCATGGAGACACCTCCTAACCTCTTTGATTTTGTCTTGTAACCAAGACATTATACCACTGTTCCGGCGCGGTTTCAAGAGGTTTGTTTGTCGCTTTCCGCATTTTCGGTGATTTCGGCTTCGAGATTCTTGTGAGCGGTTGCCATCATAAGCTTGATTCGGTTAAGCTGGTTCACGTTGCTTGCTCCCGGATCGTAGTCGATGGCTACGATGTTTGCACTCGGAAAACGCTCTCGGATGGCTTTCATCATGCCCTTGCCCGTAACATGGTTCGGCAGGCAAGCGAATGGCTGCAAGCAGGCGATATTCGGCACGCCGTTCTTTATCAGCTCGATCATTTCTCCGGTGAGAAGCCAGCCCTCGCCGCATTGATTTCCAACGGAAGCTATGGCAGAAGCCTCCTCGGCGGTTTTTTCTATGTACCCCGGCTCCGTGAAACGCTTGCTTTCTCTGAGAGCCTTTCGCATCGGTTTTCTGAACCATTCAACCAGAGCGATTCCCGCCTGATTCAGCTTATATTGTTTGTACGAGCCGGAAAGCTTTTCGTAGTTGAATTTTTTGCTGTACATTCCGTAGAGGAAAAAGTCGATCAAATCCAACACCACCGCTTCGCCGCCTTCTTTTTCGATGATGTCTACGATGTTATTATTTGCATCAGGATGATATTTTACCAAAATTTCGCCAACGACTCCGACTTTTGGCTTTTGTATGTCTCTCCGCGGCAGATTGTCGTATTCTTCAACGATTTTCGGGATGAGCCTTTTGTATGTATTCATCTTGCCGTCTCTGCAGTTTTGGAAGATCTCCGCCTCGTACTTCTTCATTATCGCCTCTGCCGAGCCTTGCACCTGCTCATACGGTCTTGTGGCGTAGATAAGCCTCTGGAAAAGATCGCCATAAACAGCCGCCATCACAAGACGTCTTGCCATATCCGCATCGATCTTGAAGCCCGGATTGGCCTCAAGTCCCACCATGTTGAATGATACCACCGGAATCTGCTCCATGTTCAGGTCTTTGAGAGCCTTTCTCAGGAGCGCGATATAATTGCTTGCCCTGCAGCCTCCCCCGGTCTGCGACATCACAAGCGCCGTCCTGTCAAGGTCATAGTCGCCGGATTTTAGCGCGCTTATCATCTTGCCGAGAGTAACAAGAGTTGGATAGCAAGCATCGTTATTTACATACTTGAGGCCCTCGTCGATGGCGTGCTTATCCACCGTCGGAATAACTACCGCATTGTAGCCGCTCGCCTTCAGGGCTACCTCCAGATACTGGAAGTGCACAGGAGACATCTGCGGTACCAGCAGCGTATAATTCTGGCGCATTTCCTTGGTGAAAAGCTTTCTTTCAAAGGCTTTCTGGGAATGCTTTGCTTTTATGCCGTTCTTATCCCGTTCTTCCATGGCTGCCTTGAGGGAGCGGATTCTGATTCTAATCGCACCTAAGTTGTTGCCCTCATCTATCTTGAGGACCGTATAAAGCTTGTTGGAATTTTCGAGGATCTCCTCCACCTCGTCCGTTGTAACCGCGTCGACGCCGCATCCGAAAGAGTTGAGCTGCACCATCTCCACGCCGTCTGCTCTGCCGGCAAAGTCTGCCGCCTTGTAGAGCCTCGAATGGTAAACCCACTGATCCAAAACCCTGATAGGTCTTGGCAAATCTCCCAAGTGGCATACCGAATCCTCTGAGAGCACCACCATGTCAAAAGATGTAATCATCTTGTTGATGCCATGGTTGATTTCCGTGTCTAGGTGATAAGGTCTTCCGGCGAGAATAATGGCTTTCTTGCCGCGTTTTTTTGCAAATTCAAGGGCCTTTTGTCCCTCGCTTTGCACATCTTTCTTGAATGCAAGCTGCTCGCTTCTTGCGGCGCGAATTGCCTTTTCGATTTCGCCCTTGGAAATTCCCTTTTCTTTCAAAATTTCGTGCATACGTTTTGCAAGGCGTTCGTCGTTATCATACGGAACAAACGGATGTGAAAATTCCACGCCTTTTTCCGCAAACAAATCGCTCATATTGTTTGCGATCACCTCCGGATATGTGGCTACGATCGGGCAGTTATAATGGTTTTGGGCTTTTTTATCCTCCACCTGCTCGTAGTTTATGCAAGGATAGAAAATCCATTTTTCTCCCATCTCTACCAATGTCTTGATATGTCCGTGAACCAGTTTTGCCGGGTAACAAGCCGTATCCGAGGAAATGCTGTCGATTCCCTTTTCGTAAAGCTCCTTTGTGGACATAGGCGAAAGCACGACCCTATATCCAAGCTCCGTGAAGAATGTAAACCAGAACGGATAGTCCTCGTACATATTCAGAACCCTTGGCAGTGCAACGCTTCCGCGCCTTGCCTCCTCCGCGGAAAGAGGCTCATAGCTAAAGAGCCGTTTTAGTTTATATTCGTAAAGATCCGGCAGCGCGTTTGCGGCGGCTTTTTTGCCGCTTCCCTTTTCGCAGCGGTTGCCCGTTATGTATCTTTCGTTGTCGCTGAATTTGGTGACGGTAAGCATACAGCGGTTTTCACAGCCGTTACATCTTGTGTTGCTGCTCTTTCCGCCGAAGTTTTCCACCTCCGCAGAGGAAATAATAGAGGATTTGTGCCCCTCCTCCCACTCGTTTCTTGAGTTAAGAGCGCAGCCGTAAGCTCCCATGATTCCTGCGATATCAGGTCTTACCACCTCTTTGCCGAGAACCTTTTCGATTGCCCTGAGGACGGATTCATTGAGGAAAGTTCCTCCCTGCACCACGATTTTTTCTCCCGCTTCATCGGGATTTCTCAGCTTGATAACCTTGTATAAGGCGTTTTTGATGACGGAATATGAAAGCCCCGCGGCGATATCACCGATGCTCGCGCCTTCTTTTTGTGCCTGTTTTACCATGGAGTTCATGAATACGGTGCATCTTGTACCGAGGTCTACAGGATTTTGGGAAAGAAGACCCACCCGTGCAAATTCCTCAACAGGCATATCTACCGATTTTGCGTAGGTTTCGATAAAAGAACCGCAGCCGGAAGAACAGGCTTCGTTGAGCATGATGCTATAAATTGCATGGTCTTTGATCCTCATGCATTTCATGTCCTGCCCGCCGATGTCCAAGATAAAATCAACTCCCGGCAGAAATTCCTCCGCCGCCTTGTAGTGAGCCATGGTTTCGATTATGCCGTAATCTGCCCTGAAACCGGCTTGGATGAGTCCCTCGCCGTAGCCTGTTACCGTGGTGTTTGCAATGTATGCGCCATGAGGGAGCTTTTTATAAAGTTCCCCCAGCATGATTTTTGTGGATTCTATAGGATTTCCCTCGTTATTTTTGTAGAAAGAATAGACAAGGTTCTTGTCGCCGTCGATAAGCGCCGCCTTTGTGGTGGTGGAACCTGCGTCGATTCCAAGGAAAAGCGGGCCTTTGCATTCACTGATTTCCCTGCGGCGTATCTTTGCCTTTTCGTGTCTTTCGCGGAAAGCCTCGTACTCTGCCTCATTTGCAAACAGCGGCTCCACGTGTTTTGTGGAAAGTCCCGCCTGGGACTCCGCACTGTTTACCCTGTTCAAAAGCTCGCCCAGAGAGATTTCCGGCTCGCCGTCTGCCATATATGCCGCACCGATGGCAACAAAATATTTTGAGTTTTCCGGGAAAATCACTTCCTCCGGCGAAAGCTCAAGGGTTTCTGCAAATCTTTTTCTAAGTTCCGAAAGATAGGTCAGCGGGCCTCCGAGGAAAGCAACGTTTCCTTTTATCTTGTGTCCGCAGGCAAGACCGCTTATGGTCTGGTTTACCACAGCCTGAAAGATTGACGCCGCAAGATTTTCAACAGGCGCCCCCTCGTTTATGAGAGGCTGAATGTCCGTCTTTGCGAAAACTCCGCAGCGCGCCGCTATAGGATAGATTAGCTTGTAGTTCTTTGCCGCCTCGTTGAGTCCCGAAGCGTCTGTATTTAAAAGAATTGCCATTTGATCGATGAAGGCTCCCGTGCCGCCGGCGCAGGTTCCGTTCATCCTCTGCTCAACTGTGCTTCCGAAATATGTAATCTTTGCGTCCTCACCGCCAAGTTCTATCACCACATCCGTCTCCGGTATGAGTTTTTGCACCGCAAGGGAGCAGGTAACAACCTCCTGCTCGAATTTTGCGCCGATTCTGTCCGCGAGAGAAAGTCCTCCGGAGCCTGTGATTACAGGGCGTACCGTGATATTTCCTTTTTCCTTGCAAAGTTCCGCTAAAAGCTCGCTGACCTTGCTGAAAACGCTGGACATATGCCGTTCGTACCTGCTATAAACGATTTCTCCTTTTTCGTCGATTAAAACTAACTTTACCGTTGTTGAGCCAACATCAATTCCAAGTCTCATTTTTGCCACTTCCTTGTCAGTATGTCATGTCATATACAGAAAAATATACTCCTTGACAAGTTAATTTTAACACCGAAAGCCGTTAAATCTCTGCTAAATATTTTGTAAAAAGCACAAAACAGCCGCTTTCGCGGCTGCAATTTTTACAAATTTTCGATTTCTTTTTTATATAGATGTCGCAGCATGATTGCGCTGTAGGCAAGACCCAAAATTTCGGCAAGTGGGAATGACGCCCATGAGAGGGTTACTCCGCCGATTCTAATCAGGATATATGCCAGCGGAAGTATGCCGATAAGCTGCCTTATGAGCGAGCAGAACAGGCTGTAGACACCGTGCCCCGTTCCTTGGAAAAGTGTTCCGGTGATGATGCCGAAAGCCGCCGGAATGAAGCAAATGCTTATGATTCTCAGTGCCGGCACTCCGATTCTGAGCATTTCCTCCGAAGCCTTGAACATCTGCAAAAGCTGAGTCGGGAGAAGCTGGAAAAGAAGCGTTCCCAGCGTCATTACCACCAGGGCAACTTTCAGCGCCTCCTTGTAGGCTTCCATGAGTCTTGCCTTGTCCCTTGCGCCGTAGTTATAGCCGATAATCGGCATCGCACCTTGGTTAAGCCCGAACACCGGCATGAACACAAAGGATTGAATCTTGAAATATACTCCCAGCACCGCCACCGCAGTTGTTGAGAAGTCAACCAGAATCCTGTTGTAGAAAATTATCATTGCGGAGCCGATTGACTGCATTACGATTGACGGCAAACCCACCTTGTATATGTCCGCTACGATTTTCCAATCCACCTTGAATCCTCTTATTGTAAGGGTAACCAGATGGTCGCCCCTGAATGTGATGACAGCACCCACAGTCATTCCGCAAAGCTGTCCGATTACCGTTGCAATCGCCGCCCCCGCAACGCCCATTTCCGGCGCTCCCAGAAGCCCGAAGATGAGTATCGGGTCTAAGATTACATTGACTACCGCCCCTGTAAGGCTGCAAATCATCGGACCCACCATATTGCCCGTGGCTTGCAGAATTTTTTCAAATACCACCTGAACGTTGAGGAAAAGCGAGCCGATACATACGATTGCCATGTATTTTACCGCCTCGTCATATATGTAAGTTCCTTTTTCGGCGTAGCTCGAAACGAAAATTCCGGTAAAGAAAACCCCTATTACCAGAAATACCAGATAGTTCAGTAAACCGATTCTAAGTCCGGTGCTTGCCGCCTGATCCGCCTCTGCCTGTTTCTTCGCTCCCAGTTTTCTTGCTATCAGCGAGTTGATACCTACCCCGCTGCCTACGGAAAGGGCGATGATAAGCATCTGGATCGGGTTTACGATTGAAACCGCCGTAAGGGCGTCCTCGCTTATCTGGGCAACGAAAATGCTGTCTACCACATTGTACATTGCGGATATGGTCATGGACAAAATCGCAGGCCACGCCATATTAAGTAGCAATTTTTTTATCGGCATGACTCCCATCTTGTTTATTCGTTCTTTTTCTTCCATTTCATTTAATTTTTCTCTTTCTTCCATCCTTACCTCTTACTTTTCTTCTCTTTTTTATTTATTTCTCCTTAAATACAAAAAAATATTATATAACAGCAGGTTTACAAATTCAAGATTTATGATATTATATTCCTTGTGAAGTTTTGGTGATTATATTCAGCGATTGAATATTAGCGCTGATATACCGAAGCTTGCATTTTATTTTGAAAGGATAATTTATGGCTACAAGATTTGAAGAAATAGAATCAAGAAGAATTTTTGGGGTAATTTCCCACCCGGACGCGGGCAAGACCACCCTGACGGAAAAGCTGCTTTTGCACGGCGGCGCAATTCGCGAGGCGGGAACCGTAAAGGCTCGGAGAAACAGCAAATTCGCCACCTCCGACTGGATGGAAATTGAAAAGCAGAGAGGAATTTCCGTTACCTCCTCGGTTATGCAGTTTGAATACGCAGGCAAGAAAATTTCCATCATGGACACCCCCGGTCACAACGATTTCGGTGAGGACACCTACCGTATTTTGACCTCGGTGGACAGCGCGGTTATGGTTATCGACGGTGCAAAGGGTATTGAAGCCCAGACGAAAAAGCTTTTCAAGGTCTGCTCGATGCGTGGCATTCCCATTTTTACATTTATAAACAAGCTGGACAGAGAAACGAAGGAGCCTTTTGACCTCGTTCAGGAGCTGGAAGATGTGCTGGGGCTTCCATCGGTGCCCGTGACATGGCCCATCGGCAGCGGCATGAACTTCGAGGGGATTTATGATTTGCTCAAAAACGAGGTTCACCTCTATAAGGCAGGAAAACACACAAAGACGATTTCGCTGGGTGATGAGGGCGTGTTCGGTCCGGAACTTGATGATGAGATTGCAGGATACAATCTGTCGGCTCTGCGGGATGAAATCGAGCTTATACAGGGTGCGGGAAACGAGTTTGACGAGGAGCTTATCGCAAGAGGGAAGCTCTCCCCCGTTTTCTTCGGCTCGGCGCTGGCAGACTTCGGGACTATACCGTTCCTTGAGCATTTCCTTGAGATGTCACCGGCTCCCGGCCCCCGCAAGACCTTGGATGGTGAAGTTAAGCCTACGGATGATTTCTTCAGCGGATTTATCTTTAAGATACAGGCGAACATGAATCCTGCTCACAGAGACAGGCTTGCCTTTCTTCGGGTCTGCTCGGGAACCTTTGAGCGCGGGATGAGCGTTCGCCTTTCAAGGACCGGAAAGGAAATGAAGCTTACCCAATCCACCATGCTCATGGCAAACGAGCGTGAGACGGTGGATACCGCCATTGCAGGAGACATCATCGGAATTTACGACACGGGAAATTACCAGATCGGTGATACGCTGACCACCACAAAGGAGCCGCTGTTTTTCGAGCCGCTTCCGACCTTCCCGCCGGAGCTTTTCTGTCTTGTAATGCCAAAGGACACAATGAAAGCAAAGCAGTTCCAAAAGGGTGTTGATCAGCTGGCTCAGGAAGGCGCGGTTCAGGTCTATAGAAATCAGTACAACGAGGTGGTTATCGGCGCCGTTGGGCAGCTCCAGTTCGAGGTATTTGAATATCGGCTGAAAAATGAATACAATGCTGCGGTTCGCATGGATCGCCTTGATTTCAGCATCGCAAGATGGCTGGATACGGATAATGTCGATGCCGTGAAAGATGTGCTGGATTCAAGGCAGATGCTGGTCTTTGACCATTTCAAGCGTCCGATAATATTATTTGCAAATCAATTTACCCTGCAATATTTCACCGAAAAGCATCCCAAGATCAAGCTTGTGGAAGCGCTGGATGTGCGGAATAAGTATTGAGAATCCCCCCTTTTCTCTGCATAGTTTTTTAGATCATAAAACAGGGCGTGGTCTGCATGGTTAGCAAGCTGCACCCTGTGTAGGTTTTTATACGATTTAAATTTCGCATGCTAAACGTCCTGTCAAAATTCACAGCTGTAAAAAGAACAGCAGAGCTACTCTTTCTGCACCGCAACACGGTAAAGTACCGGCTAGACCGCATTCGTGACTTTCTCGGCCGCGATTTTGAGCAAATGCCGCTGTATCAGGATGTCTATACTCGAAAGAATCAGCGCACCCGAAACTTGACGCCAAGTTTCGCCGCAGTCTTGCGGCATTCCTCGACATCCTGCGATGAAATCGAACCGCTCACCACAGACATTGTCACATTAGGCACATACTGCTTGACCTCTTGCGTGAAACGCAGAATTTCGTCGAAGGACTTAATTCCGAATTTCGGTCTGCATAACTCATTGTATTTTTCAGCGGTGGGTGCATTCAAGCTGATTGAAATTGCGTCCAGCCTGCCGGAAAACTCACGCGCCGTCGGTTTGTTGTTGATGAAATCGGATAAACCGTTGGTGTTCAGCCTCGTCTTCAATCTGCCTTTCAGCACCGGATCGTTTTTCACGTAATCGCAGACAGCCAGGAGACAGTCAAGCCGCTCCGTCGGTTCCCCGTATCCGCAAAATACAATCTCATTGTATGCGGCAAGATTTTGCTGCTTAAGCATCGCAAGCAGTTCTTCCATGCTCGGTTCCCGCTTCAGCCACAAGCTGTCTGCGTCTCCAAGTGAGTCAACCATGTCACGGATGCAGAAAGCACATCTGCAGGGGCACCTGTTTGTCATATTGATATAAAGGCCTCCGCCGTAATCATAAAATACATCTCCGATATATTCCATAGCCATTCCTCCTTTTAGCTTTCGGAAAGTCTCAGCTGACCGCAGGCGGCGTCAATATCGTCGCCGAGTTCCCGGCGGATCGTTGCCGGAATCCCGTTTTCGTTCAGTACTTTTTGAAATTTAATCACAGCACCGCGTTCCGTCGTGTCATACCCGGTTTCTTCCACCTTGTTAAGCGGAATCAGATTCACATGGCAGAGCATGCCATGCAGCCTTGAGGCAAGCATCTTTGCATGTTCCATGCTGTCATTGACACCCTTTACCAATGTATATTCAAACGTAATGCGGCGGGAAGTTTTCTCCGTATATTTTCTGCAGGCCTCAAGCAAAGTTTCCATCGGATAAGTCTTGTTTACCGGCATGATTTCGCTTCGCATTTCGTCATTTGCCGCATGAAGCGAGATTGCAAGATTTACCTGGGGAAAATCCTCTGCAAACTGCGAAATCTTCGGAACAAGCCCGCAGGTTGAAACCGTGATGTTTCTCATTCCGATATCAAGCCCTTTACGATCGTTTATGATGCGTATAAACGCCGCCAAATTGTTGTAATTGTCGAAAGGTTCTCCCGTTCCCATCACCACCACATGGCTGATTCGTTCTCCTGTCTGCCTTTGTGCCGCCAGTATCTGCCCTGCAATTTCGCCGGGGGTAAGATTTCGTTTCAGCCCGCCGATGGTTGAGGCGCAGAATCGGCAACCCATCCTGCACCC